>PUNN01000285.1 GCA_003552605.1 Phycisphaeraceae bacterium | reverse complement strand
TTAAGCCAAACTTACCCCCGGTCAATCCATGTAAGTTGACTCACTCCAGCATCTTACATTCTGCGCAAAATGCAGCGTTCTGGCTACGGTGTTACTGAGGGGATACGCCGAGCAGGTCGAAGGCGCGCTGTTGCAGGGCGGTGGGCTCGGTGAGCATGTAGAGGTCGCTGCCGGTATCGGCCTCGGGGCCGGCATCGCTGATTCGGATGCGGTCCTTGGTCAGCGTGGCGAGGTGGGCAAGCAGGTCCTGGAAGCTGGTCACCGGCTCACCCGCCTCGGTCTGCTTGTGGGCATCCTTGGCCTTGGCCGCCTCCGAGCGGGGGGCGGGGGCGACGGGGTTGGAGCGGTCGGCTTGTGCGGCCTCAGGCTCATGGTCATCGAACAGGATCGGCCGCAGCCGCCGCCGCATGTGCCACTCGAGGTAGTAGGCGAGCATGCACAAGAACACGTGCGCTCGGATGCGGTCGCCGAGCCGGTGATGGATCGGCCGCACCTTCAAATCCACCGTCTTCATGCTGCGGAAGGCACGTTCGACCAGCGCCAGGTCCTTGTAGGCATCGACGGTGTCTTCGGCGGACATGGTCTTGCTGTCAACCGAGGTTCGGATGATGTAGAGCCCATCGATGGCCGCCTCCTGCTCGATCTTCTGCTGTTGACGCCAGTAGCTCAGTCCCTCCTCGGTGGCCTGATAGTCGAAGTGCTTGCTCACCTTGGACCGGCCCAGCACGCGGCCCACCCGCTCGGCGATGCGGGTTTGACCCCGCAGCGGCCGCCGGCTTCGCCGCGTGGCCTGGACGATCTTCTCCAGTTCCGCCTCGGTCGCTTGCAGCAGCGCCTCGCGGCTCTGGGCGCGTTCCCGGGCCAGGGCCGGATTGCGGCAGAGGATCAGCCGTTCACCGGGGAAATCGGGTGAGCTGACCTCAGCCAGGTCATGTTCATCGAACAACGAGGGCCGGATCGTCTCCTGCGAAGCGAGCTTCTTGATCTGATCGGCCCGCAGGGCGCTGATCCAGTCCAGCCCCTCGACATCGCGCATCTCCTGGTCGATCCGGCGGCTGGTGATCATGCCGCGGTCCCCGACCATCACCACGCGTTGGATGCCGAAGCGTTTGCGGACCTTGTGGATCTGACTGGCGAGGGTGTTGGGATCGGCGGTGTTGCCCGAGAAGACCTCGACGGCGATGGGGCAGCCCTCGCGGTTGCACAGCAGGCCGTAGATGATCTGGGCAAACCCCTTCTTGCCATCACGGCTGTAACCGTACTGGACCAGTTGCGAGCATTGGCCCGTGTAATAGCTGCTGGAGACATCGTAAAGCAGCAGGGTGCCATCCTCGAGATGCTTGCGGGCGAGCTTGTTCTCGATGCGGCGCTGCCTTGCCAGCATCCAGTCCATGGCCTGATAGAGCTCATCGGAGTCGGTCGCCCCCAATTCCAGTTCCAGGCCGAGGCTGCTCTGGGCGGTCTCATCGGCCAGGGCGCGTGAGGTGGCGAGCTTGGAGCCGGGATGAAGGATGCGGGCGAGGATCATGGCCACGACCAGGTCCCGCTGGCGGCTGCGGCGGCTGGCAAGTACCTGGTCCAGGCCAATGTCCTCGAGCATCCCGAGCGCGGCGGCGACGTGACCATGGGGATAGCTGCGCAGCTTCCGCCATTGCTCGGCCGAGCCCACCGGTTCGCCGCGGAGCCGTTTGCGGATCATCTCGATCGCATCCTCGGGCAGGTGGGAGAGGTTGCCGAGGGTCTGGTGCTTGACCTTGCCGTTTTCGCGGTAGGTCCGCCGCAGCAGGTGGGTGGTGTATCGCTTGCCCTTGTAGAGGCGTGTCGTAGTGGCCACATGCACTGTTCCGGTTCGCCTTGCCATAACCAATTATACCGCACATAAAGGCACAGTCAATGTGGATAAAATGTTAACTTTAGTGGCTACATTTGCAATTTCAAAATAGCCGCTTTATTCCCTAACCCCCTTTTATTTAGGAACTTACCTCAAGACCACCCATCTGGAGAGGGGGGTAAGTTTGGGTTAAGCTGCTCCGGTACCCGGAAAGGGCGGGTCCGGCCGGGTGGCGCGCGCTGAGAGGGCGCTTGTCTCAAGAAAGGAGGCTACCCATGACACTGACGATTCAAGATGGCCCCACGCTCCGTAATGGGGTTGCCATGCCCTGGCTTGGCCTCGGCGTATTCAAGGCCAGCGAAGGTGGTGAGGTTGAGGCGGCGGTGAAGGCCGCGGTGGATGTCGGGTACCGGGCGATCGATACCGCGAGCATCTACCTCAACGAGGCCGGTGTCGGCCGCGCCGTCAGTGAGTGCGGTGTGCCGCGTGAGCAACTGTTCATTACCACCAAGCTCTGGAATGCCGACCAGGGCTACGACTCGGCCCTTCGAGCCTTTGATGCCAGCCTCGAGCGCCTGGGGATGGATTATGTCGACCTCTATCTGATTCACTGGCCGGTCAAGGGCCGGTACAAGGATTCATGGCGGGCCCTCGAGCGCATCCATGGCGAGGGGCGCGCCCGGGCAATCGGCGTGAGCAATTTTCTCGTACATCACCTCGAGAACCTGATGGGCAATGCGAGCATCATGCCCATGGTCAACCAGGTCGAGTTCCACCCGAGGCTGGTTCAGCCGCAACTGCTCGAATTCTGCAAGCGCCACCATATTCAGCCCGAGGCCTGGAGCCCGCTCATGCAGGGCAAGATCTTGGACCTGCGCGAGGTTGCCGCGATCGCCTCGCGCCACGGCCGCACCATCAGCCAGGTGGTGTTGCGGTGGAACATCCAGAAGGGTGTGGTGACGATTCCCAAATCAGTGCGGCGCGAGCGCATCGAGGAAAATGCACAGATATTCGACTTCGAGTTGACAGAAGAAGACATGCAGCAGATCGATGCCCTCGACCGCAACGAGCGAATCGGCCCGGACCCGGACAACGTCAACTTCTAGACCGCATGCCGAAGCGGCCCGCAGCAGGACCGGCGAGGCGGCCCGTGTGCCTGGTGCGGACGGGGCAGGGCGGGACACACCGCTCGCCGCGGTGGCGGCCGCATGTGGGCGCGGCGATGTCTCCATGCCGATGGATCGGCCCGACACCGCCCGACACCGCGGCGTTATGCCGTGGCCGGTGATTGGGGGTTGCCGATGAGGTCGGCGTTGGTCTCGAATCGCTCGAGGGCACGCAGAAGCTGTTCGATCTGCTGGATTGGCGGCATGTTGAGCAGGCGGCGACGGAGAGCGGTCATCGTGTTCAACTCCGCATCGCTGACCAGCAGATGCTCCTTCCGCGTCCCGCTCGCGGCAAGGTCAATGGCCGGGTAGAGGCGCCGGTCGGCGACCTTGCGGTCGAGGATCAACTCCATGTTGCCGGTCCCCTTGAACTCCTCGAAGATGATCTGGTCGCCGCGCGATCCGGTGTCCACAAGCGCCGTGGCCAGGATGGTCAGGGAGCCGCCCTCATCGAAGCGGCGGGCAGCCCCGAAAAGCTGCTTCGGAATCGACAGCGCCCCGGCGTCGAGACCCCCGGAGAGCGTGCGGCCGACGAAGCTCGGGTTGGGCACCTGGTTAAAGGCGCGGCCGACGCGGGTGAGCGAGTCCATCAGCACCACCACATCCTGACCCGCCTCCGCCATCCGCTTGGCACGCTCGATGCCGAGCACGGCAAGCGCCGCGTGGCGCTCCGGGGTGTGGTCGTTGCTCGACGCGAGCACTTCGCAGGGGACGTTGCGGCGGAAGTCGGTGACCTCCTCGGGCCGCTCATCGATCAGCAGCGCGATCACCGGAACCTCCGGATAGTTGTGACGGATGGCAAAGGCGATGTTCTGCAGCAGCGTGGTCTTGCCCGCCTTCGGCGGCGAGACGATCATCCCCCGCGTCCCGAAGCCCACCGGGCAGAACAGGTCGATCAGGCGGCAGGCGGCCGGGCAGCCGGGGTATTCAAGTTGAATCCGCGGCTGCGGGTCGATGATAGTGAGGTCCTCGAAGCGACGGCGGTCGAGGTACTGCTCGGGGCTGAGCCCATCGATGCGCTCGACCTCGGTCACCCGGCGGGCCTGGGGCGACAGGTTGTCGATCTTGCGAGACTTTTTCTTGTTGTTGTTGCGGTTCTTCTTGCCGTAGCCGTAGCTCGGCCGCTGCACGCCGGTGTGACCGTTGCCGGCGGGCTTGCCGAGCCGCACGCTTAGCTCGAGGCCCGGCCGCAGTTGGAACCGCTGGATAAGTTCGCCGGGCACAACCGGGTCGTCCGGGCTGCTCAGCAAGGTCCCATCGAGGCGGCGAAGCCGCCCATCGGACCGGTTGGAAAGCTCGAGAATGCCGTGGTGAAGCTGCTCACTCATGTGGATTGAGCCCATGGCCGGGTTGGCCCGGCGTGGATTGGTCGTCAACGTCGACCGTTGGATTCTGACTGACAATGCCGCATCGTGGGGGATGCAACTCGGGAAACCTTCCCCTCGCGAAAACCCTGTCCCCGCTCCGCCGTAAACGACCCCGCGAACGTTGCGAACCTCCGCCGCATCAGCCTTCGAAACCTGCGGAGGCGTTTGGCGAACTCATCCGTAAGCCCCACCTGCCCCACGCGCGACGGTCGAGCCCGCTTTGCTGTCCCGTTGATGGGACTTGTCTTGTGCGGCAACGGCTCGCCCCGGGGTGCTGCCGCATGCAGGGCCAAACGTTTCCATCGCGTTTTCCATGCGTGACCGCGGTACGTTGCCCACGTGTCCCAAGCCGCGCTTCGCATCGCCGGGGGCAACTCGGCTCAAGCGGAGTCGGTGCGTTGCGGCACGTGGCGCAATGAGCGGCGAGGCGCGGTCGTTATCTGATTGACCCCTTTGAGGCGGTGGCCGGCGCCGTCTCGCGCCGGAAACCTGGCCTGGAACTTCCCGCCCTGTCACCGGCGCTCAGGTGGCCTTGCAGCCTTCCCGGCCGGCCGATCGTCGGGCGATGACAAGGGTTACGTCGATCGCTTCACGACGGTGGATGGCTTCGGCTTCCTGTCGACGGCCCCAGCGCCGGCTGCGTACTTCGTGGATGCCCCCAACGCGACGCCGATGGGGCAGGAATCATCCCACGACCATCCATCACCCCCGCAACCGCCGAGACTCCCGGTCCCTTTTTCCGGTGCTTCCCGCCTCGGTCCCTTTCCGCCTTGGAGAACCGGGGGCCATGACCCGGCCAAGGCGAACCCTCTCATCGGGTGGCATACGGTAGATGCCTCCTCCTTCGAATACGTCCCTTTTACCTTCTTCGGTTCGCCAATGCAAGGAGGTATAGCTTCCGTGCAAATATTATAGCATCCCAAGCCCACCGTTTCCGCATCGGCAGGATATCGCACGTATGGCTTGGCGAGCCCAGTGGCCATCTGCCGGTGCCGCGGCGGGCCGCACTGGGGCGCTGCGGTATTGCTTGTTTGTTGTAAGTCACTTTTTGTAAAGATGTTATGCTTGTACATCCCTCCTCCCTGCGGGCGGCCAGGGGACCTCGGGCTTCCTTTCGGTTAAAGGGCAAGCCGGCCGGAGGGCGGGACCGAAGCCGCGAGCCTCAGCCTGTCCGGCCAGGGGGAGGGCCATCGTATCGCCAGGCGCCAGCCGGCGCGGCGGGGATCACCACGATCGACACCGTGTGCGGGGGCACGAACCGGCTCGGGCGGCCACAAGAAGCCGACGCGGCGTGTGCCGAGAGCGGCTGGCTGCGAAAGCGCGGGCGACCCTCAGCCGCGTGCGGCGGCTCA
>PUNN01000260.1 GCA_003552605.1 Phycisphaeraceae bacterium | reverse complement strand
TGCTCGCAGTCCCCGCCGCGGCGCCGCCAGCAAGCCCACCGGCGATCGCCGATGACTGCCGCCCACCACCGCTGCCGCTACCCGTTCCCTGCCGCGCCGCCGCGGGCGGTGCGGGCGGACCGCTTGGCCGGCGTGAGCTCGGGCCGCTGCGCTGCGCGGCGGTAGCCGAGCGGCGCTGACTCGGATGGCCTGATCTGCCGCCGCCATCGCCCCCGCCACCGGCGGCAGCACCGCTGCGCTGCGATTCCTGGGCCTCGGCCTGGCGGCGGAGGGCCGCCGCGCGGCGTTCGTATTCCGCCCGTGCCGCTTCACGATTGCGCCGCTCGGTCGGCGTCAGGTCCGCTGGCTCTTCAAACTCCATCGTCCCACCGGCATCACCGCGCTGCCCCCGCCGGCGGGCGAGCTCCTGCAACTGCTGACGCCGCCGGGCGGCCAACTCATCCATCGAGGGGCTCTGCCCGCCCGAAGCGCTCGAGGAACCTCCCCCCTGGCTCTGCTGCTCACCCATCCGCTTGATCAGGTTACTGATCCAGCCAAAGACCATCAGCAGGACGAACAGGACAATCAGAATGGTTTCGATATGCATGGCATGCTCCTGCCTGGAACCCCGCAGGCCCGCGGCACCGATCGTCCCGGTCAGCGGGCATCCTCCGCCGAAGGCCGCTGCGGGGCGGGGGCTTCATCTCTAAGTGTATCAGTGAGTTCGGCACTGAACAGCGGACGGCCCTCACCGCCAAGCGGATGGGCCGTCAACCGAACCCCGTAGACCGGCTCGAGCACCTCGGGTCGCAGCACCTCCGCCCAGCCGGCATCCCGCAGCAGGTGGCCCTCATGCAGCAACCAGATGCGGTCGGCATACCGCGCGGCGAGGTTCAGATCGTGCAGCACCACCAGCACTGCAAGGCCCCGCTGTGCCTGCTGTTGCAGAATGTGCATCGTTTCGTGGGTGTGCAGCAGGTCCATGGCGCTCGTCGGCTCATCGAGCAGGAGAACACGCCCATCGCCGCGCTGACCCACCCCGGCCCCCACCTGCGCCAGCGCACGTGCAAGCAGCACCCGCTGCTGCTGTCCGGCGGACAATTCAGCAAACACCCGGTGGCGCTGCGATGCCAGGTCACAGCATTGCAGGGCCCAGTTCACCTTCGCCGCATCGTGGTCCAGCGCATGCCGGCCCATCTCAACCACTTCGTGGACATTGAATGCGAACGGAATGTGCGTTCCCTGCGGCACATACCCCACCTTTGCCGCCCGCTGTGCTGCGCTGAGCCCGGCCACCTCGCGCCCATCAAGCAACACCTGGCCCGACCACGGTGCCAGCAGGCCGAGCATGAGCCGGATCATGGTCGTCTTCCCCGCCGCGTTGGGCCCGATCATGATGCAGATGCTGCCGGTTTCGAGTGTGCATGTGGCGTGCTCGAGCACCGCCGAGGGGGGGTGATAGCCGAAACGCACGTCCCATAAGCGCAGCACCGGTGGCTTATCGGCCTCGACCGATGCGGCGGCGCCTTCGGATGGCTCTGTGAGAGACAAGTCAGTTAGTGCCTGTAATCCATGGGGTTACGAATCCAGCCGCTGCCCGGGCGCCAGCCCCGCCCCCGGCCGGCGCCGCTGCGTGAGCGCAGCAGTCATCATAACCGCTCGCTGCAAGGCCCACTCGTCCGATACTCCCTTTGGCCTCCCCGCGTACACGGCTGTGCCGATCGGAGCCCACTGGCGGAGTTCAACATGAGCCTCAGCGACCACGAAGCTTTCGCCTCACCCAATGACCATGCCTCCGGCCCGCAGATGGGGCAGCAGCCCGGCCAGCCTCAGCAGGTGCTAGGCCTGCTCGCTCATCTCGAGCAGCAGCTTGGCCAGATCAGGCAATGGCAGCAGGAGAATGAGCAGCGGCTCAACGAGTTGAACGAGCTGTCGGCGGCGCTGCAGACCCGCCGGGCCGAGCTCGATGCCACAGAGGCTCGCGCGAAACAACGCCGCCAGCGCATCCGCCAACTCATCGCTGCGCTTCGACAGCGCCAGCGTGACATCACCGAGACCGAGCGCGGCTTCGATGCCCTTGCCGACAACCTCGCCCGTCGCGAGAGCCAACTCGAACAGCAGCAGCGGACCATCGACCAGCAGCGCCATGACCTCGAGCAGGAAAAAGGCCAGTTCGATGCCCAGCGCGAGGCCCTCGAACAGCGCCAGGCCCAGCTTGACAGTCAGCAGCAAGCGCTCGATGCCCGTCGAAGCGAGCTCGATGCGACCGCGGAGAACCTCAACAACCGCGAAGGTCATCTCGCCGAGCAGCAGAGCCAGCTCGACCAGCGCCAGCAGCAGATCGATCAGCAGCAACAGGCTCTCGATCAGCAGCGCCAGCAGCTCACCGAGCAGCAGCAGACCGTTGATGATCGCGCCGCGCGCATCGAAGACGAAGAGACTTCGCTCCGCCAGCAGCAGCAGCAGCTTGAAACCGAACGTGCCGAGCTCGAACAGCGCCGCCAGAGCTTCGAAAGTGAGCGCGATGCGTTCAAGCAGCAGGTCGAGCAGGTCGAACAGCAGCGGGCCCGATTCGAGCAGCAGAGTCTCGAGATCGAGCAGGCCCGCAAGCAGCTCGACAGCGATCGCGCTGAGCTCGAACAGCAGCGCGAAGCACTCGAGCAGATGCAAAGCGAACTCCAGCAGCAGCGCCAGCAGTGCGACCAGCAGCAGGAAGCGCTCGAAGCGCAACAGGCCAGACTCGAGCGCGATGCCGAGGCCGCGGCGGAGCGCCAGCAGGGCCTCGACAGCCAGGCTGCTGAGCTGGAAGCCCAGGGGGCTGAACTCGAAGCCCGACAGCAGTCACTCGACAACCAGCGCGCACAGATGGAGTCGTTGCGCAGTGAGGTGCGCCAGCAGCGCCAACAACTCGATGATGACCGCGCCGGGATCGAAGAAGAGCGTGCAGCGCTCCAGGCCCGTAAGCAGAAGCTCGAACAGCGTGCGGTCGAACTCGACCGCCGCGAGATCGATCTTGAAACCCAGCGCGAAGACATTACCGCACGTGAAGTCCGCGCCAATGCCGATGGCAACGTCATCAGCGAACAACTCCGTGCCGACCGCGAGCAGTTCCTTGAAGAGAAGAAAGCCTTCGAGGCGGAGCGCCGGCAGTGGCAGCAGCAGCTTGATGAGCTCGATGAACGACAGCAGAACGTCGAGGCCGAGCGGAAGGCCCTCGAACAGCGCCTTCAAACCGTCACCGAGCGCGAGGCCGAACTCGACCGCCGGCAGGAACAGCTCGAGCAGCAGCAGGCCCAGGTTGAAGCCGCGAGCGCTTCCAACCTGGGTGCGGAAGCATTCGAGGCGCTCGAGCAGCAGCGGGCCGAGCTCGAACAGCAGCTTGCATCACTTTCCGAGCGATACCGTGAACTCGAGGCGAGCGAGGCGGAATGGCGAAAACGCGCTGAAGATGCCGCGGCCAATGCCGAGACCGCGGTTGAGGCCGCGGTGGATGACGAGCAGGATGAAGCGCTCCAGAAGCAGCAGGAAGCCCTCGCCGAGCGCGAGGCCGAACTCGACCGCCGCGAAGGCGAGTTGAATCAGTATCTCGCACAGGCACGTGAGAAGATCGAGACTGAGCGTGCTCAACTCGCCGAGGCCGAAAAGCAGCTCGAACAGCGTGCCCGCGAACTCCAGACCGCGCCCGCAGCACCCGGCACCGCCGGCGATGACAGCAGGGATGCCGGCGATGAAGCCAGCATCGCCGCGAGGCGCACCAAGCTGCACCGCTACAAGGACCTGCTGCGTGAGCGATCGAACCTGATCCGCGATGTCGAGAAGAAGCTGAAGAACCAGAAGGCGCAGTATGAGAAGCTGCTCCAGCAGCGCCAGGTGCTCCAGGATGTCAAGCAGTTTCTCGCCTCGACCGAGGCCGAAATGGTCCGGCGCTGGGCCACGCAGCGCGCCACGGGCATGGTCGCCGCGCTGACTTTCGCCATTATTCTGATGGGCTTCGCAAGCTGGATGATCGGTCACCGCGTGGTCGAGCCCACCTGGCGGGCCACGGCGACCATCTCCGCACCACCACCCGAGGGTGTGCCTGCCGCGAGCTGGCAGGTCGAGCAGCGCGAAGCCATCACCGGCGATACCGTCCTCAACGAGACGCTCAATCAACTCGGCCAGCGCGGCCTGCGGCCCTTTGAAAATGCCGAGGCCATGCGCCAGAGCCTCGCCGGCCGGCTCGAGGTCAGCTTCCCCGAGCCCAACCGCATGCGACTGCAACTCGATGGCACGGACCGAAGCGAAGCCGCGGCGTTGCTTGAATATCTCTCCCGTGCCTACGTGGCCAGCCAGCAGCGCCGCGACAACCCCCCGCGCATCGAGCAGGCCGCCGCCCATCTGCCCGAACCGGTCGAGGACCCCCGCCTCGCCGTCGCCGGCGCCAGCTTTGCCGGCCTGCTGCTGCTGCTTGCCACCGGATGGGTCATGCTGCGATGGTGGCTGACCCGCAGCGGCCGCGTCTTCGAATCGGACTCAACCTACCTCGATTCGATTGATGATGACCAGCACTGGCCAAGCCCACCCGAACCGGTCACGGACGGCGCGTTCGAGCTGACAGACAGCGAAGGTGAACAGGAACGAACGTAACCGGTGACCCCGCACCTGCACAGCCCTTATCAGGCGAGGCTGATGAGGGCACAGGTGGCCACGCCGAAGCGCCCGAAACAGACGCAAAGAGGAGCTTTCAACGGTCACCGTCGCCCGAGGCACGGCCATGCTGTGCCGCAACACCCCTTGTCGCGCGTTTCGCAGTTTTCCCAATCACACCTGCCCCATCACAGGCGTTGCCCAAGTAGCCCCGCAGCATCGCGGGTAAACAGAAGCGCTCTGGCGACCCGTCACCGGCCGGTGTCATCGGTGTCTTCATCATCGCCGTCGCTGCTTTCAGCCGCATCCCAGCCGGGCCAGGGGACATTGTTGCGCTCGTAGCGACCTCCGAGAAAGCCCTCGAAAAGTTGCGGGACGAGCGGATGGTGAATGGGCTGCTCGCTGGTATCAGCTTCGAGGCTGCTTTCGGCCGCGTAGGTCACCACCGTCGAGCCATCGACAAGCACGTGGTACCACGGCTGCTCGCGGTCGGGCTGGGTCTGGTTCTTCTGATACCACGCATCATCGGCCCGGCATGCAAGGTCGAAGTCGACCACCACGCCGCGATAGCCATACCGCCGGTGCTGTACCAGTTGCCCCGGGGCGAACCGCGGCACGGGCCCGGGGAAATATTCGGGGGTCTGCTCGTCGCTCATCACCCCATTGTAGGGCCATCCGGCGGCCACCTGGGGCCATCCGGCGGCTATCCGAGGGCCATCCGAGGGCCATCCGGGGCCATCCGGGGGCATCCGGGGGCGTCCGGGCAGGGCAAACTCATGTAGGTGCCAAACAGGGTGGCATGGTCAGCGGCCGCCCCCGGAAGCGCAGCCGATGGCCATGCGGCTCCGAGCGGCTGCGAGCGGCCCGGGGCTCCCATGGCCATCGGGCTGAAGACCACCGGAAAGCCCGCTGACACAGCCAGCCCACGGCATGATGAGGTCGAAAACACCCGCGAGAAGTGTCATGCACCCTCCGGGAGCCCGTGCGTTCACCAGGCAGAATCCAGGGCAAACGCATGTAGACGCGAAACCGGCTGGCTGCGTCAGCGGCTTCCGGGGGTGTCCGCAGCCGATGGCCATGACGGCCTGTGATTGGGGGTTCGCCGCATGGCCATCAGCCGCCC
>PUNN01000203.1 GCA_003552605.1 Phycisphaeraceae bacterium | reverse complement strand
TCCGGGGGTGTCCGCAGCCGATGGCCATGACGGCCTGTGATTGGGGGTTCGCCGCATGGCCATCAGCCGAAGACGGCTGCTGACCATGCCACCCAAGCTACATGCGTTCGCTCTGCCCCGGGACCACGGCTGCTGAGCATGCCATACTCTCCTTCATGCGTTTGCCATGCCGCCACGCAGCGTTTGCCTACCGCCATCGCTCATAATGAACAAGATCCGCCGCGGGCAGCCGCGTTTTCGCGGCGGGCACATCGCCGCCAATGCCCACCGGCACGATGACCAGCGGCACCATCCAGCGCGGCATGGCCAGGACGCGGCGGACGCGACGCTCATCAAATCCTTCCATCGGGCATGAGTCCAATCCCGCGGCGGCGGCGGCCATCATCAAGTTCATGGCGCACAGCGAGGCCTGCCGTGCAAGCCAGACCTTGCGCTCGATGGCGGGCAGACTCGGCACCGGCATCATCAGCCGAAGCAGCGGCGCCGCGATGAGCTTCGCCAGCCATCCCAATCCGAGCGGCCCGGTGCCGAAGCCCAGCGGCACCACCCGCCGCATCAGCCGCTCATATTCCAGACTGATCGCGCCGGCCTCGCGGTCGGCCTCGAGCACCCGGTCGAAGTGGTGGTCGACCACACGGCGATCACCGGCAACCACCACGATCACCGGCGCCTCGGTGATCTGCGGCTGATCCAGGCACGCCCGTCTCAGCGCCTCACGTCGTTTCGGCTTGCGAACCACCACAAAATGGGTCGGCTGAAGGTTGTAGCCGCTCGGCGCCCACCGCGCTGCCTCAATCATCTCCGCGAGCATCGCCGGGTCCACCGGATCGGGCTTGAAATGCCGCACCGCCCGGCGCTGCCGGGCGAGCGCCACGAACGCGTGAAGGTCGGTCTCGCTCATCCTGTGCTCCGTGCTGATGGGCCCACTGTACGGGCAGGAAGCAGGCGCGGCCAGCGCATCGGCAAGGTGCCCGGGGCGAACGCATGGGGCTGCCCACCCGGGGGAACATATTCACACCTCTTCCCCACGGGAGGGGGCCGGGGGAGGGGGCCGGGATGAGGGGACATTGTCATTGCCAAATGCGGCGCAACGCGGTTTGCGGGACCGTCATCGAACCGCCCCGCGCCTTGCCATGGGCGCACCAGGGCCCTGCATTCCCATCTACAGGCGGGACATGCTCTGCAACTGCTCGGCGAGCAGCCGGGCGATGGCCTCGACGATCTGGCCGCGATGCCGGCCGGCGAGCGCGAGTGCGAGTTGTGACTCCATCAGTCCGTAAGGAATGCCGGTATCGAAACGCTGCCCGTCAATGGTACAGGCCCCATAGCCACTGCCATCATCAAGCAACTCCAGCCGCATGAATTCCTGCGCGCTGGTGAGTTGAATCTCCCCCTTCTCCCGCACATTCTCGCGGATGTGGTGGTCGAGCGCTTCGAAGATGGCCGGTGGGAACACGTGCATCCCGAAATGGCAAAGGTACTGACCCGGCGGCAGGCCGGGCGTGCGCAGGTGTGCGCTGGCATATGCTTCATCCGGCTTTTCGACGATGGCTTGGACACGGTAACAGCGGCCCCGGTCGTCCGCGGGCGCACCCCGCAGCGTGCCGAACAGATGCAGCAGATGCGCCGGGGTTACCTGAACGGCGCTCATCGCCGCCATCTGCGCCCGTTCGTAATGCTGGATGAGTTGGGTGGCGCAGTTGACCGAGTTGCTCGGGATGTAGATATGGTCACCGAGCATCAGCAGGAACGGCTCATCACCGATGAAGTCGCGCGCCTGATACACCGCATGGCCATAACCTTCAGGTGAATCCTGGCTGACAAACGACAGCCGCTGGCCGAACTCCTGAAGCTTCTCACTGGCCTCGAGCGCCCAGGCCTTGCCCTGGAACGATTCGAGTGTCTCATCGCTCATTCGCTTGAAATACTGGCGGTATTGGGCCTCCTCACCGGGCTGCGTGACGATGCATATCTGCTCGACACCGGCGGCAATGGCTTCCTCGCCGATGATCTGGATGATCGGCTTGGTCAGGCCATCGGCGTCGACCATGGGAAACATCTCCTTCTGCACCGCGCTCGAGGCCGGATACTGCCGCGTTCCCCGGCCCGCCGCCGTAATCACTGCCTTGCGTACCTTGCTCATGTCTGTCTCCGGTGATTCGCCATAACCAGGGTGAACGGTTCAATCGGGGTGGACGCCGTGCTCGGCAAGAAAAGCGCTGATGACCGGTTCGATCCGCCTTCGCAACGTCTCATTGGCATAGCCGCACCAGTGGACGGGTGCATCGACCCGCATCGGGGCATCAAGACTGCGCCCGAAGCCATCGGTCAGAACGACACCGGCGCGCTGCGCCACGAGCATGCCGGCGAGGTCATAGGGATGACACTCAAGCCCCCGCCGGCCGCTCCCGCCCCCCTGCCGCGCCTCGAGTGACTGGTAGAACAGCGGCCGCAGGTCGCAGCAGAACCGATCATGGCCGAGGATCAACTCGGCCATCTGCCCGGCGGTGGTCATGTATTGATCGTCGAACACCAGCGCCTCGCCCGGTGGCGGTGCGCCAAGCGTTTCGGTCACGATGCGTTCCATCAGTTGCGAAGCGAGCACCTTCGTCCCGGGAAAGAAGTTGCTCACCTGCGCCCAGCCGTGATGCAACGTGGTCGCACCGCTCGGTGCCACCTCGATCCCAAGCCGCTCATCATGCACCAGGTGGCGCCGCCACGCCCGGGCCGGGCCATCGGCGGTGGCGGTCAGGGTGTCCGCCCAACCCGCTTTCGATGCAGGCAACTCGACCATCACCGAGGCGACCGCATCGCTCAGCATCGGCTCGCGTCCATCAACCACCGGCGCAGCAGCGGCGATGAACCAGGCCGACCGCTTGTCATACATCACGTTTCGCGTCCCATCGATCGGGTCGATCAGCACCGCCCAGCGCGTGGGCACATCCTCCGGGCCGAAGCGCATCCGACCGTCGCGGCCAAGGCCTTCGGCAATCAGCATTAACGGTTGAAGCCCATCGGCCCACCGCCGGGCATGGTGAACGAGCACCGGCTCAACGTGGCGGTCGATGGCGAAAATCGTATCGCCGCCCTCATTCGCAACCGGCCGAGCCATGTCCTGCCGGCTCTGCCGCGCTTCGACGAGCGCTTCGCGCACCGCCATGCCGACCGCCTCAAGGCGCTCGATCCACTGCCCCCCGCCCGCCGCATCGCCGCCCGCATCTGAAAGCTGCCCAGCATCGACATTCATGACTGAACCTCCATTCGATGCAGCCCCCAGGCAAGCGCCCCCGGGCCGGACCGATCGAAAAGCTGCGTCCGCCGGCCTGATTCCCGCTCGTAGTCACGTTGAATCCGCCGAACGCGGTCGAAGGTGTCCGCATCATCGCGCATCAGTATGGCCACGGTCCCCCCGCAACCGCCGCCCGTGATACGCGCGCCAAACAGGCCACCCTCGGGCCCCGCATCGATGACCCGCTCGACAAGTGCATCGGTCATCGGATGGCCCAGATGTGCGCAGCAGCCGTAGCTCTCATGGCTTTGCAGCATCAGCCGGCCGGCTTCACAAAGCGATTCATGCGCAATGGATGCATCCGCAGCCGCTTCGCAAAGCAGATCACGAAAACGCGTGACACGGCTCATCTCCCGGACATGATGGTCCGTTGCAACGCGGACAGAATAATGCTTTGCCGGGTCAACCCGGGTGACCGTGTCGCCGGTATCGCCGTAAGCCTCGATGAACTCACCACCGGCCATGGCCACGGGCAACCGTGCGCGGAACTGCCCTTCGAAAGCCGCGGCATCAACCCGCGCCAGCCAACCGGCCTCGGCCCCAGGCACCTGCAACGCACTGAGGATGCGTGCCCCCATGAAAGCGGCGGTGCGGGTGTCCGTGTACGGATCACCGCTGACCTCGTGGGTCACCCCGCTGTCAATCCCCACGAACCGATAGCCGGATGGGACCGGCACATGGCCGAACATCTGCGCCGGCAGGCCCTGCTCATCTGGTTGACACAGCAACTCGAGCAACCGGCCTTCGCACGCGGCCACGGAGGTCGCCTGGTCCATGACGCCACAGGGTGCCCCGACCACGTGATTCTCCACGTACTGGCACGCGGCGGCGAGTGCCATCGGCTCGATTTCAACTCCTTCCAGCCCGCAAAGGGCATGCATCGTGGCCACCTCGATCGCGGCGCTGCTCGAAACGCCGGCGCCCGCAGGTACATCGCTGACCAGCCTCAATGTCCAGCCCCCGCGATGCCCGCATTGGCGCAGCAGCCACCAGGCACAACCGATCGGGTACCGCGCCCATCGTTGCCGCTCCTCCACTGCATCGCGCACGGTGGCGGGATCCGTTTCATCGAGCGATGAAACCGAGATGCACACCGCCTCCTCGTATCCCGCGCTTGTGGCGACAATCGCGCCATCATCCCGCCGCGCCACCGCCGCGGCCGCGGCCTCGTGCAACGGCCACTGGCACACGCGGCTTCCGGTGTAGTCGGCGATCCCGCCCATCACATCCAGCCTGCCCGGTGCACGGGCCACAGTGACCTCCCGGCCGGCAAGTTCGCGGTCGTTATCAAGCTGATTCAGCAGCCGGTCGACCGGCGAGCGTGGAGAGCAATGCTTCGTTTCCTTCATCCCGCCACCTCCTGCGTTTTCTCTCGTGCCAGCCATTGGCCGGTAAGGCCCAGCCGGTCGCCGTAGACGATCCGCTCGATCCCCGCCACGACCAGGCCCGCCGCGCGGCGGCGCGGTGCGGGGACCACCTCGACCGTGCCGAACCGCCCCCACATCGCGCTGCCGCGGATGCGCTCGGCGAGTGCTTCAACCACGCAGCCGGGCAGTTCGACCAGCGAGCCGGTGATGACCACCCGGGAGACACCTACCACGTTGATCGCACCGGCAATCGTCGCCCCCACCGCATCGAGCGTACGCGCAAGCCAAGGCTCTACCCCGTGGCTTTCGACCCGCGCGACCAGACGCGACCATCGCCTCTGGCCGGCGTGCCTGAGGTGGCGGCTGAAACTCGCCAGCAGGCCCGCCCGGCTCGCCAGGGTTTCCATGCATCCAGTCTGTCCGCATCCGCACGTGCGGCGGTTGCCGACCACCGGTGTGTGGCCAAGCTCACCCGACAGTGGCAACGCCCCTTCGTAGAGTTGCTCACCAATCACCACCGCCCCGCCCACCCCTTCGCCAAAGTCAACCAGTAGAAACGGCCCTTCTTCCGGTTCCGCCGCGAGGTGACCGAGTGCCAGGGCGCGGATTTCCTGCACCAGACATACCGGGGCCGACCAGACAGAACCGAGCAACCCCGGCAGGTCGGCACGCTCCGTCCAGTGCAGGTTGGGCGAAAGCAGCACGTGGCCCTGTTGTTCATCCACCACGCCAGGCACACTGACGATCACTCCCCACGGGTCGGTCAGGTGGAGTTTCTCCCCGGCCTGTTCAAGTTGCCGCTGCCACTGTTCGGGCGTTGGCGGCGTGGCGAACCGCACCGTCCACGGCCCATCGTCCCCATCATCCTGCACCCCGCTTGCCTCGGCGAGCGAGAGGGCGGCGATCCGAGTGTGTCGCACGCCGAGTTGAATCGCCACAAACCGGGGCTGCGAGGCATTCAGCCCCACCGGGTGCGCCGGCCTGCCGGGCCGCGGAACACCCGGTGGCTCGGGGCGGGCGGCAGCATCGCTTGCGGGGATTCCGCGGGCCTTGGGGGGCTTCTGCTCAGCGCTGTCGATGTACTCGAGCAACCCGGCAT
>PUNN01000425.1 GCA_003552605.1 Phycisphaeraceae bacterium | reverse complement strand
AGGGCGAACGCATGTAGCTTGGGTGGCATGGTCAGCAGCCGTCTTTCCGGGGGCGGCTGATGGCCATGCGGCGAACCCCCAATCACAGGCCGTCATGGCCATCGGCTGCGGACAGCCGCTGACCATGCCACCCGGATTCGCGTCTACATGCGTTTGCCCTGATGCCAGCCCCCGGGGTTGCCCGCCGCGACATGTGTCATGCACCCTTTCGGCCCGGGGCCCGGCCCGGGGACTTGAATGTTTGCCGCTGAAGCCTTATATAAGCCCCTCCCCGCAAGGGCTCAGCATGCCCTGTACAGATTGACGAGATTATCGGACCGCCGGCACATTGGCCGCGCTTGCGGCCTTGCCCCTACAGCGTCCGGCGGCCCGCGGGGCCGCTGGCTGGCCGCTCGTAAAACGCAACGACAGGCAAAGGAGACGACCTGTGGAAATCCCGATTGGCATCATGATCCTCGTCCCGATCGTCGGCCTGATTGGTCTGTTGATCGCCTGGCTCATTTACCGTGACATTCTCAAGTGGGACGGCGGCGAAGGCGTGGTGGCCGACATCGCTGATCAGATCCACCGCGGCGCCATGGCGTTCATGCGAAGGGAGATGCGGGTGGGCCTGATCTTTCTGATCGTCATCGGTATCCTGGTGCTGCTCATTCTCGATGGCCTCGAAGGAACCCCCATCACAACCATCGCCTTCTTCACCGGTGCGATCTGCTCCGGTCTCGCCGGCTGGATCGGGATGTACGCGGCGACCAAGGCCAATGTCCGCACCGCCATCGCGGCGAGGGACAAGGGGGCCAGTTCAGCCCTGTCACTGGCCTTCGCCGGCGGTTCGGTCATGGGGCTGACGATCGCCTCACTGGGCCTTGTCGGCATCGGTGGGCTTTACGTGGCCTTTATCGGGGCGATACCGCCCGAGCAGGCCGAGCAGCGTGGCTATGACATCGAAGGTTTCGCCATGGGCGCTTCGATTGTGGCGATGTTCTACCGCGTCGGCGGCGGCATCTTTACTAAGGCGGCGGACGTCGGCGCCGATCTCGTGGGCAAGGTCGAGGCCGGCATTCCGGAGGATGACCCGCGGAACCCGGGCGTGATCGCTGACAACGTCGGCGACAATGTCGGCGACGTGGCCGGCATGGGCTCGGACCTTTTCGAGAGCTACTGCGGTTCGCAGATCGCCACGATAATTATTGCCGCGACGATGGCACGGATGGACCAGGCAGCGTGGCTGTTCACCACGGATGTGACCGAGGCGCAGGCCGGAGCCATGCTCATGTTCCTGCCACTGGCGATGACCACCATCGGCCTTGTGTGTTCAGTGGCCGGCATCATGATCGTCCGTTACGTTTCGTCGATGGACCCGGCGCGGGCATTGCGGGTCGGCACCCTGACCGCTGCGGGCCTGTTCATCCTCGCGGCGCTGGCCATTACGCAGTTGATGGGGATGAGGCTGAACGTGTGGGGCCCGGTGCTGATCGGCTCGCTCGGCGGCGTACTCATCGGGCTGATCACCGAGTACTACACGGGCGGCCCGCCAATCCGCATGATCGGCCGGTCGGCCCGGACGGGTGTGGCCACGGTCATCATCAACGGCTTCGCCGTGGGGCTTCAATCGGTGGCCATCCCGATCCTGGTGATCGTCGCCATCCTCGCCGGTGGACACGTGTTGGCTGGCTGGCTCGGCGTGGGCCTCGCGGCGGTAAGCATGCTGGCCACCATCGGTATTACGATGGCCATCGACGCCTATGGCCCGGTGGCAGACAATGCCGGCGGCATCGCCGAGATGACCGAGATGGGGGCGGAGACGCGGCGCATCACCGACCGCCTGGATTCGGTGGGCAACACCACCGCGGCGATCGGCAAGGGCTTCGCCATCGGCGCGGCGGGACTGGCGGCGCTGACCATGACGCTGGCGTTTATTCAGAAGATGCAGGAGTCGTATCCAGGCTTTTCCGTCAGTCTGGACAACAACCTTGTGCTGGCCGGCGTCTTCCTCGGCGGCATGACGGCGTTTCTCAACGGCTCGATCACAATGCGCGCCGTGGGCGGGGCTGCATTCGACATGATCGAGGAAATCCGACGACAGTTCCGCGATATTCCCGGCCTGCTGGAAGGTAAAGCCAAGCCGCAGCCCGAGCGCTGCGTCGAGATCGCCGCGGATGGCGCGATGAAGCGACTGATATGGCCGTCGCTGCTGGCCGTCGGCATGCCGATTGGTACGGGCGTGATCCTCGGCGGTGAGGCGCTCGCCGGCATGCTCGTGGGTGCCCTGATCAGTTGCGTCGCACTGGCCCTGCTCATGGCCAACTCCGGTGGCGCCTGGGACAATGCCAAGAAATGGGTCGAGGAAGGTAACGAGGGCGGCAAGCACTCAGATGCACACGCCGCGACGGTCGTGGGCGACACGGTGGGTGACCCGTTCAAGGACACTTCCGGCCCCTCGATGAACATTCTCATCAACGTGATGGCCATCTGGTCGGTCGTCATCGCCACGCAGTTGGCCCCCGGCCCGCTCTGGGACCAGCATGCCGATGCCCCCGAAGAGCAGTCAGGCATGATCGAACAGGTCGACACGCCCGCACCGGCCGTGGCGGCGATCGAATCAAACGAGATCAACCCGCTCGACCGCTCGCTTGAGCAAGGCGTGATCGCACCATCCGCGTCCTTCATGCCCCCGTTGGGTGGTCACTGGGTGTCGATCGACCTTACTGACCGCCAGGGCGACGACACGGCCTTGTCGATACATCCAAGGATGAAGTGGTTCCCGCAAGTGGCAGGTTGGCATGGAAACGAACCATTCCGGCCATCGCACGTGAAAGATTGGAGCCTCCTGAAGCTTGCACAAGGAACCTGATCATCAGCGAGGTGATTGGTGCGAGAACACGGGTGCATGACCCGTGTGCCCGAATCCCTTTGCAGCCAGAGAAGGTTGGCAGGCTGCATCAGCGGCGGGTGCATGACATGCGCCGCGGGATGTATTCTTCTCCCTCTCCCCTCGGGAGAGGGCTGGGGTGAGGGCGGACTCGGTGTAAACGCCCGAATGCTTCATGTACCCTCCTTCCCGCCTCATGCAGGGGTCGGCCCTCGGTTCAGCCACGGCACGACCGGCACGAATCTGCCCTGACCCCCGGCCCCTCTCCCGCCCCCGGAAATGGGAGAGGGGGGTAAAGCCCGACCGGCCAGCCGCGATATGTGTCATGCGCCCAGAGAACACTACGACGAAAGCGGCTCCGAGAGAGACGCCAAAAGGGAATGCACCAATGCAAACCGCCCTCACAACCGCTCCATCTGCTGTAGCCGCCGTTCAAGCGCATCCCGATCGTGGTAATAGAGCTGCAGAAGCTCAACGGCTTCATCCATGTCGTTGGTCGCCACCTTGTATTCCCGCCCACCGAACGGAATGAACCCGAGCAGCTTCTTCCGCCCCGGCATATGAACGACAATCTCCCAGGTGGTCGATTCGCCGGTGTAGATATGAAAGACGCTGTTGCGGACATCGTTGAAGCCGATCCCCGGGGGACAGGTGTCCTCCCCTCGCTCGAGCATGCTTTCGAACTGCCGGCCTCCCGCCTCCCAGTCATGCTCGCGGATCATTGATTCAGCCTGGTCCGGGGTTGTTTCCCCTGTATCCGTGCTCGCAAAATCAGCGTTCTGAATCCAGCCGGTCATGGGCATGTGTCACCTCCGGTTAAGGCAGTTAGCGCATTCGCCGAGCCCCGTCCGGCCCCATGCGGCGGTACACCTTCAATAGCTTCGCACGACCCGGGCTTCGGGATAATACTGACTGAGAATCTGCTGGTACCCGTAGCCATGGGTGGCCATCGCCTGGGCCCCATGCTGGGAGAGGCCAACACCATGGCCGAAGCCGCGGCCGCGAATTCGCACCAAATCACCCTGGATGCGCACCTCAACATCCCCGCTCTTGAGGCGCTGGCCCGCCGACAACGCAGGTAGCGAATCATCGGTGTGGTTCGCGGCGAGCCGTAACTGCTCGGCGTGAAGTTCAAACCGCCGGCCGTCGCTGTCGATCAGCCGGTAGACGCCGGGGCGGCCGGCCTCGTTGCGTGTGGCCACCTCGATGCTGCGCACCGTGGCGACTCGCCCCACCTCGTGACCCACGGACTCGCCCCACGCCGCGATCCGGCGGCTGAACGGCCCCAGCGGCCGCTGAATCGGGCCCCACTGGCGGTGAGGGCTGTGCGCGGCCCAGGTCACGTGGTTGCGCCCGCGCAATGGTGCGACATCGCGCTCGTTGCGAAAGACTGTGGCGGCATCCTGACCGAGCGGGCCGGTACAACTCGAGTAATAGGCGGTGACGATCACACCCTCGTGAGCGAGCACGAGGCCACGGGTGTCCCGGGCCGCCTCGAGTGCGCGGCGGTTGGCGGTGGCGCCGGCATAGACCTGACTGGCCTGCGTGTTCTCGAGATCGAAATCCCGCCCGCGCCGTCGCTCGGCCTGGACAAGGGCGTAGGAGCGTGCGGCGATCGCCTGGGCCCGGTATGCCTCGAGATGCCAGTGGCTGTACAGTTCCGAGGCCAGCACACCCGGCAGATAGGTCTCGATGTCGACGTAGTTGACCACATCGAAACGGTCATCGCCGCGTGCCACCAGCACGAAGCGGCCAGGATAGGTCCCCCCATCGTATTGGAGGTCCCCGCTGCGCGTGTAGACTTCGAGTGCATCGATCCCCCATCGAAAGCCCTGCCCACCATCAGATGAGCGAATGGTAAACGCCCCACCCCGCCGCTGAATCTCGGCCGCACCATCGAATCGCAGGGGTGAATGGCCCTCCCGATCCGGATGGGGTTGCACCAGCACTGCCCGACTACCCTGCCCGCTCACATTCATCCGGGCTTCGCTGCGGGCGATGCGGATGCGCAATTGCGGCTCCTCACCCACGTGGACCGATGGGGAAGGCGGATGATCGGCCACGGGCCCCGGGCCGGGCCGACTGAGGCAGCCCGAACACGAAAATGCCAGCGTCAGCAGCGCGGCGATCCCCACAGCGCCCACGAGCGCACCGGCACCCATCGCAGCAGGATTAGCCCGAGCCCGACGCCACAAGCGTTTCGCACGCTTGGCAAGAAAATGAAAATGACTACTGGCTCGTCGTTTCATGGAACCGTCCGTGATCCCTCGACGCGGTGACGTCCGAATATGAGTATAGCACACCGTCACCGTTGGACTTGCGTCGGGGGCCGGAGTAGGGTCTTGCGGCACGGGGCGAGCGCTTGCGCGCTGCCCCGGCGACGACTTGGCGACGCTGAAATAGGCCTTGATTTACGGAGACGATCATGGAACATGCCAATCCATATATGCGGGTTCCACCCGGCCCGGACCCGCCGCGCATCGTTCACGCCATTGTTGAGATCCCCAAGGGACGTCGCAGTAAGTTCGAGATTGACAAGGAGTACGGGCTCATCCGGCTCGACCGTTATCTCTACTCATCGTCGATGTATCCTGGTGATTACGGCATCATTCCGCAAACCCTTGCCGAAGATGGCGACCCGCTCGACATCCTTGTCATGGTCAACGAGCCGACCTTCTCCGGCTGCCTCATCGAGGCGCGGCCAATCGGGCTGTTCAAGATGACCGACCGGGGAGACAATGACTACAAGATCCTTGCGGTCCCGAACACAGACCCGATCTTCGCCGAGACCCGCGACCTGTGGCGCGTACCGCCGCATTTCCTGCGGGAGGTCGAGCACTTTTTCGCCACCTACAAGCAGCTTGAAGGCACCGAGGTCCGCACCCTTGGGT
>PUNN01000143.1 GCA_003552605.1 Phycisphaeraceae bacterium | reverse complement strand
TTCGGTGTGCGGTTGCCGCCGCGGTTGGTGGGTGAAAAGCCCGACGCCGCCGACGAGGCGGTGCCGGACCGGGCGCTGTCGCCACGGCTCGCGGCGACCCGGGTTGATTCATAAACGAGTCATAAATGATCCATCCTGCGGCATATTAGGTCCAATCTGCGTCGTGTCAAGGGAAGTTTGAGCTAAAAGCGAAATATTTTTGGAGCGCAGGTGATTCTACAGCGCGGGGGAAGCTAGAATGCCCCATGGCCCCGTCCGATCCAGCCCGACGGCCCACCGGCCGGCTGCTGCGGAGCCTGCTCGATGAGTACGGCCTGCGCATCCGAGACCTGATCGAAAGGACCGGCTTGCCCCGGCCCACCGTCTCGCGGCACGTCAACGGCCATACCATGCCGAGCTACGCCGACCGCAGGCGCTACGCCGCGGCCTTCGGCCTCGACATCGAGCAGTTCGAATCGCGCTGGCGAGGCCGTCGGATCGATACCGCACGCGGCGACCCCGCCGGTGGCATCCCCGTCATCAACCGCGCCCCGGCCGGGCAGGCCTTTGATTACGAGGAGTACGGCATCGACTCGGGCATCGGCTTTGAATATCTCGACCGCGGCGGCCTTGATGAGGACAACCTGTTCGCCGTGGTCATCATCGGCGACTCGATGGAGCCAAGGCTGCACGAGGGCGACCACGTCATCTTTCAGCACATCGATCTCGAGCGGGAGCCGATGGTGGACGATGGCGACATCGTGTTCGTCCGCTTCGAGCCGACCTTCCGCGATGGCTGCATGGTGGCGGCGTTCCGTCGCCTTGCGGCCGACCAGGTGCGGCTGCAGAAGTTCAACCCCAACTACCCCCACCTCGACTGCCGCCGCGGCGACCTCCGCCAGCTCGCGGTGGCCATCGAACGCCGGGAGCGGTTCAAGCGGCCGCGCGGCCCGCGGCTGGACCGGTCCAATCTCGGCCCCGGCGAGGCCCACGCGCCGTAAGTGGCCGCCACTCGGGCGACTTGGGACATTCTCTGCCGCGCCTGGCGAAAATTATTTGACTCGGCCGGTGTGTAACCGATAATTAGGGTGCCGGGTTCGCGGCCGGCGCCCTACGCGGGAGAACCCCGCTACGAAGGCGCGGTGCAGCGGGCTTGGCCGAGCGTCGGTCGTTTCTCCTCGACCGGCGGGCGCGGTGCCCGCGGGACGCCGCGGGCTGGGAAGTTCCGGCGGCATGCCGGGTTGCTTCGCCTTGCGAACCACCCCGCCATGCGACGGCTGGAGAAACCCCGTTCGAAAGGAGGTGGTCCAGTGTCTGACTGTACGAAGGGGCTGCAAGCCTGAAGCAGTCCGACGGGGCTTCTTCTCTTGTAGCCCTGACCAATCTCGCCCGCCCGGATGCGTCCGGGCGGGCTTTTTCGTTGAGGAAAACGCCATCGGACAACTGCTGCGCCGAGCATGCAAACGCCGCATGCCTTACAACCATTTCATCGCCCGGGCCTATCATTGAACAGGACGACCGAGGGAGTTTTTATCCATGCCCACACCACCGATGTCAGATGTCACCACGCAGGGTATTCGTGTCGGCGCCACCGCCTTCTACCTGCCCGAGCATTCACACCCCGACGACAATGATTTCGTCTTCGGCTATCGCATCCTGATCGTCAACAACAGCCCCGAAACCGTGGAACTGCTCTCGCGCCACTGGTACATCATCGATGGTGAAGGCGACTGCCAGGAGATCACCGGTGAAGGGGTGGTCGGCCAGCAACCCGTGCTCGAGCCGGGCATGGCCTTCAAGTACACCAGCTTCGCCCGGCTGCCCACCCACTGGGGCACGATGGAAGGGCGTTATACCTTCAGGCGACAGCACAGCGGCGAGGAATTCGAGGTCTCCATCGGCCGCTTCTGGCTGACCACCGAAACCACCGCCGTCGGCGCCGGCCCGGACGGCGAAGGCGGCGGCCAACAACTCGTGTGAGGCCGGCCGCTACGGGGGGTGCTTGCGCAACAGGGCAACGGGTGTTGTTTTCGGATAAGACGGTGGATGCACTGTCAACAGGGATTGAAGCGATGTGGTTCGCTTTCCCATCGTGCAGGTGCGGCCTCCCCCGCGGAATGCTGAACGGCGACAGGTCGGGGAAACTGCGAAAAGCCCGAAAGATGCGAAAACAGTTTCAGAGGGGAAACCTCTGTGGCATGTGACCGCGTTTTATCACCATCGTGGCGCGATTCCCGCGATTCCGCAGGGGGTAACTGCGGAAAACGCAGAATACACAGAAAAAGGGGTGGCCGCGGGACACTGTTCAACCGCGGCTTGGCGGAAGCCGGGGGTTTCGTGGTTTTCGAGTTTTTCGTAGTCGCCTGTGCTCGCTTGTCCCCGGTGACCACACCAGCGGTGAGGCGCGCCTCTCCAGGGTTCGTTCCGCGGGGACGGCGTTTTCACGGTCCCACCGTTCGGGGGGGAGGAGCAAATGGGTTGCGCAGTGCGGCGTCACGAGGCGGCGGGCTCGTCGGTGGCGGGGGCGGGGTCGGTTGCGCGGCGGCGGGGGATCGGAGGTGGGGCATGGCCACGGCCGCCCCGACCACGCTCGAAGCGGCGGATCGGTTGTGGAACCAGCCGGTAGTGGCCATCCCGCCCGCGTTGGATGCGGTGTACGCACACGCTTGATTCATCCACCGCCACCGCCAGCGGCCGGCCGGGGAATGGAAAGCAGCCGGTGTTGATCACCACGCGCTTACCCACCTCCCAGATGCCCGCCCGATGGGTGTGGCCGAGGATGATGAAGTCGGCATAGGGGGCATGCTGCGCGGCCAACTCATCGGCCATGGAGGGTACCTTCCACCAGTAATACAGCATCGTCGCCACCGCCCACGGCCGCAGCGCAAACTCGCGCAGGGCCGTGAAGGGCCGGCCATTGTTGGCAAGGTGCGTCCAGTAGAAACGGGCCGAAGCGCGGTGCGCTTCGAGCCGGTCATCGAGCCGGCGGTGATGGTGCCGCATCCGACGCAGGCCGAGATAAGTCGTGCGCACCAGGTGGCGGGCGTTGAGCGCCCAGGGGGCGATCGCCGGGTGCAGCACATCCCCGTGGGTCAGAAGGATGCGGCCCTCCCAGAGCATGAGGTGGCGAAGCTCGCTCAGGTGCGGGTCGTGATTGCCCGCAATCAGTGTCAGCGCCATGTCATCGGCGCCGCACAGCTCATGCAGCTCATCAATCAGCTCCGATGGGCCGGGGTCGGTGCCGATGGGTATCTCGACGGTGTCACCGTTGATCACCAGGTGATCGAACCCCTCCCACAACGGCCGCAGCAGCCGCGGCGAGGAAACCGGCCGGTCCCGCCGTGCCATGTGCGTATCCGAGATGATCAACGTCCGCTCGCTCAAGGTCAGCTCCCTGCCGCCGCGCCATGCCCCCCCGGGACGCGGGCCTGCACGCTGGCATACTCCCCCATTGTCCGTACCCCGACCGCCCCGATCCACCCCCGGAAGGAGTCCAACGCCGACGCCGTCGCCTCAAGCCATAAGTATCGTATCCTCAAAGGCTTGCGCCCTTATGGCACGGTGCCGGCTCACGAGCGATTCCCCGAGCCCGCCAAGGCGCAGCGCCGCCCCCGCATCATTGTGCAAGGGCGTGCTGGGTGTGGGCGCTGGGGCGACTGCCCATCGACCTGCCGGCGAACTGCCTGCGTCGGGTGAACCGGCCCGAATCCGAGGCCGAACGGGCCACCATCCAATGCAACGTGCAGTGAAGCCCCCGTTTCGGCAGTGCGAAGTGGACCGCCACCACGGCAACGCGGCAGGCCCTGCCATTCACGCCGCGCCCGCCCGGCAGGCCGCGGAAGGCAACGCCATGAGGCGACGGCAAGGATGTCCCCCTTATCCCCTCTGAAATCCGGGCTTGGTGGCGGACGTGCGGGGGCACAATGACCATCTGAATCTGAAAAGCCCTCCAGGGCTCATGAGGGCATACGAGCCATGGAGGGCGCTAACAGATTGTGGCCACGATAAACCTGACGCCAAATTGGACGGGCTGCGACTGCCGAAAGAAGCGGCATTGGCTAATGCCATCGTTCCGTGAGCATACACTCTCCGCGCCCGGCGAACCCGGGACAAGCACGGTAGTGCCATTGGCACCTCGCACTGCCTGCATGCCCACCGTTGCCGTGTCCTCCGGGTGCCCGTCACTGCTCAAGTGTCGCCCGGATATCACCGGACAATTCCTCGGAAAGCCCCCATTCGAGGGTCCAGTCGCCGGACACCGAGTACACGCCGTTGTCGTCGGGCTCGCCGAATTCCGTATCCAAGGTCAGCAGTCCCAGCAGCGATCCACCGTTTTTCCAGTCGGGGTCACGCAGCCACGGATCGCCGTTGAGAATCACATGGGCGGTGCCGGTGATGCCGTCGGTTGTGACTTCGAGTCCGGATGCATCGATCTCGTGGTAGGACTGGTTGTAGGAAAACCCGGCGGCCACGGCACTGACAACCTTTTCACCGTCATGGTCCAAACAGATGGTCACATTCTGTCGCGATCCATCTTTACGAGGCAGGGCCCCGTGGACTTGCAGAAACACCCTTTCCTGCCCTTGCTCCAGATCGCTGTAAAAAGTCACCGGCTGGTCTTCGAGCCATCCCGTTGGCCAGCCACGGCGGTCATAGCCGCCTTCGCTGGTTTCGTGGAGGGTTCCCTCGTAGCTGTGCGTTTCCTCCCAACCGGGGAAAGTCCGGGTCCACTGACCGTGCCATTCGTTACCCTTCGCTTCTTCCATCACGATGTGCGCTGGCCAGGAGAAGATGGACATGTGCATCGTCGCGGTGGTCTCCCAGGGGTCTCCGATTTTGAGCGGTTCGGTCAACTCCATGCGACTCCAGATATCGTTACGTCGTGCGGTAGTCCCGGGAACCCCCAACTCACGGCGGGGTGGCACTTCGATCGTGGCAACTTCGACTTGCCGGTCCTCATTGGCGACCAGCACACCGGAAAGCGGACGCACAAAGCCAGCCCAGGCGTTCTCGAGCTGGACATTCACAGAACGCTCGGGTTCCCGCAGGTCCAGCGCCACCAGGTTGGTGCGGCCACGCAGGAACGTACGCCCCTCCGAGAAAGGACGATCGGTCGGGTGCAGGTAATCCGTGGTGAGCTGGGCGCCGAGGGCGCGATAACGCGCTTCTCCAAGCCGCTCAATCCTGCCATCTCCATGCTTCTGGTAGATGTACAAGCCGGCGTTCTCGGCACTGGTCGAGGTGATCTGCCAGTAGAGTTTGTCGCCGTAACTGACGGGGGCCGCGACGCTGGCTGGTATGGTATAGTCGCTGCGATACAGTTCCTCTCCGGTCGCGAGATCAAAAACCGCCAGCCGCCTCCCTTGCGGTCTTTTATTCGGCTGGCCAATGGCAATATAAAGACGCCCATCGTCAATCACGCCTTTGCGTTCGGCCCCGCGGCTGCCACTCAAATGGACATGGTTGGGCTTGACCCTTCCCTCCTCCACATCGTCAAAGCGCCACATCCGCTCCAGGCCATCCAAGGAGATTCGATAGGCGGCCAGCAGACCGGGATCCTCGCGTTCCGGATTCAAGAGCACCGTGTCCTCGCCCAGGATCAGCTTGCCGGGGTTGTGGCCGGTTTCGTGGGACCACAAGATGGAACCGTCGCTCGGGTCGATCAGGTACACCGCATTATCTCCACGACGATTCTGGTGGGTGAGCAGGTAGGTATCGCCTTCGTGTTCCCAGAGGCGGGGATTGCCCTGTCGATTCATGACCCGGTCCTCGAGCCGCCACAGCTCGGAGCCGTCCT
>PUNN01000502.1 GCA_003552605.1 Phycisphaeraceae bacterium | reverse complement strand
CCTGCTGAAAGACCTCGCCACCATCACATGCAACACCCTGAAGTTCAAAAACATCGACGGAGGCCGCTTCGTCAGAACCACCACCCCCACCGACGTACAACGCCGCGCGCTGAACCTGCTCAGCGTCACACTGACCCCCACCGAAGAATGTAGCCAGTAAGCGCAATGCCGATTCTCACGTAATGACTTGATGATGAAAGGTTTACGCAATTTGCCTGGGGGGAACTTCAGGTTAATCTACATCAATCTGTGGATAACTCTTCTGCTATTGCATGTCCGCGGAGGAACGTCATTGTCCACAGATTGGCGCAGGTGTCAGGGGCGGGGTGTTTCTGCGGTTGAAGGTGGGAGGGCGCGGAGGTGGGAAGGGTTGAAAAAGGGGCGAACGATCGGCGGGGGTGGGGGGTGGACGCTGAGGTGTTGATGTGCGTGTGCGGGGCGGGTGATTGGGGTTATGTGGATTCGGAGATGTCGATGCGCGGGTCGATGTGGCCGTAGGCGATGTCGACGATGAGATTGAAAAGCACGAGCATGGTCGAGTAGGTCAGCACGATGCCAAGCAGCATGAAGATGTCCTTGCTCAACACCGCCTCGACGAAAATGTGGCCGACACCGGGGATGGCGAAGATGTGCTCGACCACGAACGAGCCGGTCATCACCGCCGCCGCGGCGGGCCCGAGGAAGCTGAGCACGGGCAGGAAGGCGACCTTCACGCCGTGGCGGAGGATCACCTGCCGCTCGCTCAGGCCCTTGGCCCGGGCGGTGCGGGCGAAGTCGCTGCTCATGATCTCGGCAAGGCCCAGCCGCATCAGCCGGGCGATGTAGGCCGCGGGCGCCAGGGCGAGGGTAAGTGTCGGCAGTGCCATCTGCCCCAGCAGAATCCGCATATCCACCCACCACTGCGGCTCCCACACCGCCAGGCCGGGCCATTCCCACGGCCGCAGCGGCACCCATCCGAGCGCGGCGGCGAAGCCGGCCAGCAGCAGCGAGCCGGTGACGAACGCCGGCAGGCTGATGCCCAATAGCGCGATCAGCAACGTCAGCCAGTCCCAGACCGACCCCGGCTTCCACGCCCCGAGCACGCCCGCGGTCATGCCCAGCAGCAGGGCCACGACCAGCGCCGCCGCGCCCAGTAACGCACTGACCGGCAGCCGGTCGGCGAGGATGGCATTGACGGTGAAGTCGCGGTATTGAAGGCTCGGGCCGAGGTAGGGTGGCGGGTGGTCCACCGTGCCGAAAAACAGGCCGCGGACATAACTGCGGGCGAAGTTGAAAGGGCTGTCCAGGTTGTACTGGCGAAGCATCGCCTGCTGGATTTCCTCGGATGGAATGCGGCCGGGATCGGTGACCGGGCTGCCCGGCATCGTCCAGGCCAGGGCCAGGGTGATGGCCATGATCGCCGCGAGGATCAGGGGCAACTGGAGCAGCCGTGATGCGATCAGGCGGGTCATCGGTGGCGCGGCCCGGCGGGTGAATGGTCGAAGGGACGATGCGAACGTCCCTCATCAGGGTGGATGATGCCCGTCACGGGTAGACAAGCGGGGCTGGCCGCAGCAGCGGGCGCTTTTCAGCCCGCCCGCCTGGCACCGAGCGCCCACCTGCGGCGGATGTCATGCACACCACAATCGGACCGTCATGATACCGGCTTGCCGCTGCCCGAGGTCTCGAGGTTCCGGGCGATGCGCAAGTCGCCGGGGCTGACGCGGGCGCTATTTCTCCGGTGGCGGCTGGTGCCCATCGCCCTCGGCCTTCTCAGCGGTGGCGCTATCTGTGTCGCTTTCGCGTTCGAGGAACTTGAGCTTGCGCTTGAGCAGGTCGACAAGCTGATTGGCTTCGCTCTCGGGGCCGGGTGTCCACGTGGCCCAGTGCAGGTCCACCGCACACTTGGCCGAGCGGATACCCTCGCGGACGAACTTGCTCAGCCGGCGCAGCGGCACCGTCTCGATGAACGCCGCGGTCATCGGCAGACAGACCAGGGGCTGCACCACATTGGGCACGAGGTAAAGAAACTGCGCTTCGTTGCCCTGCTCATCGCGGTACTGGTCGTTGATGGTCCATTTCCAGCCGGTGCCGAACCATGTGATGTGTCTCGAGAGGCGTGACGACTCGTCCATGAATGCCATGAGCACCTCGAAATTACGGCGCTGATGGGGCTTGAGCAGCTCGAGGAGTTGTTCGAGCGTGGGCTTTCGCCATCGCTCCTGCCATGCGGTGCGGGCGGGCGGATTGTTCTGCATCTGCGTGGACATTACTGATCGCTCCGGGGCGGGTGCCGGGTGAGGCGTTTCGGGTGGCGGGGCCCTTCCGGGGGTCTATGCCGTGGGCCCTTCCGGGGGGTCTATTCCGGGGGCCGGGGCCGGGGGCCCTTGGGGGTGGGTGTGGGTGGCCGCGGCCACTGGTTTCACATTGGCGAGGTTAGCCGCTTGCGTTCAGCGGCCCTGGCCGTGGCAATGCTTGTACTTGAGGCCCGAGCCGCAGGGGCAGGGCTCGTTACGTCCGATCTTACCGGATCGGGCGTTCCTGTTGAAGGCGCGGCTACCCGCGGCGGCGCCAGCAGCGCCGGGGGCGTTGGCCGCGGGGGGGGCGGGTGTGCCACCCTGTGGGGCCGGCGCCTCCGCCGCGGCGTGATGGCTCGCCATTGCTGGCTCGCGCGATGGACGGGGCGATTCGGCCGCGGCGGCGCGACCGCCCGCGTCGGGGGCAGCCACCGGTTCGGGGTCGGGCGGCTGCATGTTGTTCTGGAGGTAGCCGGCAAGCCACTTCAGCCGCGGCATGGCGTGCTCGTAGAACATCATGTACGCCTCGCAGAGGATGGTCGGCTCGGGGACATCACCACCATGCTCGCGGTGCTTGGGGCAGCCGCCGTGGCAGAACGGCTTCCACTGGCAGGCCTTGCACTTTTCGGGCAGGTCCTGCTTTCGCACGGCAAAGCCGCCGAGCCGCTGCTGATCGACCCGGTCGTACCAGGGCTCATCCGCACCCTCGGCCACGGCCGTGGCCGCCGCGGTACCCGGTGCATAGCGGGTCTCGAGATCGGTCGGGTCATCAATATCCCGGCCGGGAAGCTCGGCGTTCTTGCGGTAGCCATCGCCGTGGATGGTCAGCCCGACCTGCTCGCGGCCTTCGAGGTCGATGCGGTTGATCCAGTCCGGCTCACCGATCTGCGCCAACTGCCACCGCCGCTCGACAAAGTGGTCGCAGCCGAAGACCGCGCCATCGTGTTCGATGGTGAGCTGGTTGTGGCAGCCGCCATCGAGGATGCACAGCGGCATCTGCCCGAGCACGAGCTTGTTGAGCACGGCGTCGATGATGCGGACACTCACCCGCTTGCGGTAGCGCTCGAACCAGAGGTCGAAGACCTTGCAGAGGAACCGGCCGTAGTCGGCCGGGGCCGGTGAGTAGGGGGCAAGGACGTTGCGGCCGGGCCGCTCGGGATCGGGCTCCCATTCGATGGCGGGGATGAACTGTAGCCACCGCGAGCCGAGGTTGAGCAGGTAGCGGAGGATTTCCTCGGGGTGGTGGACGTTGCGGTCGTTGAGCACGCAGAGGATGTTGTAATCCACCGCGTGCTGCTGGAGCAGCCGTTGGCCGCGGATCACCGCCTCGGCGGTGGCCTGACCCCGGTTGGTTCGCCGATAGTGGTCGTGAAAGCGGGCCGGCCCATCGACCGAAAGACCGATAAGGAACTGGTGCTCGCGGAAGTAGCGGCACCAGCGGTCGTCGAGCAGGGTGCCGTTGGTCTGGAGGGCGTGGGTGATGCGCTGGCCCGGCCGGCGGTACTTCTCCTGAAAGGCGATGGCCTTTTCGAAGAAGCCAAGCCCTGCGAGTGTGGGCTCGCCGCCCTGCCAGGCGATGGTGACATCGTCGGCAAACCGCGGCAGGATCGAGGCGAAGATCGACTCGAGCGTGGCCTCGCTCATCCGGTGCTCGTGATGGTCGTAAATGGTCTTGGTCGGCAGGTAGTAGCAGTAGGTGCAATCGAGATTGCACAGCGCCCCGACGGGCTTGATCATCACGGTCACGCGGCTGGGCTGGATCACCGGCAGTTGGGCCATGGCGGCATTGTAGCCCCCGCTGGGGGCCGGGCAAGGGTCGATGAGCGTAACCAGTGGTGAGCACTGCAATTAAGATGAGTGCGTCCGCCGATTCCCCCCTCACCGTCGTGCTGCTGAGCCCCGCGCCGGTCCCCGGCAAGGCGCTGCCGTGGCTGATCGGCCCCTGGCAACCGCGGCAGGTGGCGAGTGTTCACACGCACATGCTCACCTGCACGATGATGCGCCTGGCGAAGCTGCTGCCGGCCGAGGCTGGCCATCGGCACGTGCTGGCCGTGGCCGGGCTTGATGAGGCGCTCAAACGGCTGCATGTGCCCTCTGAGGCAGGCAGTTGGCAGTGGATCGATCAGGGGCAGGGGCCGCTCGGGCAGCGCCTCTCGGACATCTGGCGTGCGTTGCCGGACTCGCCCATGGCCTTCTTTCAGTTCGACAGCGTGGACCCGCCGGCATCGTGGCTGAGGGCGTTGCCTTCACGCCTCAGTGCCACGGACCTGCTCATCGGGCCGACTTCTGACGGCCGCGGCGGCGCCGGGGGCGGGAGCGGGAGCGGGCGCCGCGGTGCCGCCGGCAGCCGGGATCGGGAGGTCGGTTTCTGGCTCATCGCCGGCCGGCGTTGGCCGCGGCAGTGGCTTGCCGGCATCGACTGGCAGGAGGCCAACGTGTACCATCAAGGCAAGCGCATCGCCCGGGCGCTGGGGTTGAGCGTGGAGGAATGCCCCGCCTGCCCGCCCATCGCCCGGCCACGCGATCTGGCCGCGCTGAGGCAGCGCCTCGCCGGGTCGGATGATGCCGACCTGCTGCGGCTCGAACAGGCCCTCGGCCGGCTGTAACCGATTGCCCCCACGCCCGGCCCGCGTTCAGGGCCAATGCCCACCACCTCATGAAAAAGGCCTGAGCCATGGCTGATGTGCAGACCAATCAATCCACGACGCGGCAACCCGTCACCGATGCTCAGTTCGAGAAGATGGTGGCTGAATCGACCATCCTCATCGTGGATGACAACGAGCAGAACGTTGAACTGCTGCAGGCGTATCTCGATGCACTCGGCTGCCGGACGGTGACCGCCTTCGACGGGATGGAGGCGATCCGGTACATCGAGACCGCTGAAACGCCGATGCCGGACCTGATTCTGCTCGACATCATGATGCCGCGGATGAGCGGCTTCGAGGTCTGCCGCAAGCTGAAGGAAGACCCGGCGACGCGGTCGATCCCGATCATCATGGTCACCGCGCTGCACGAGCTTGGCGACATCGAGCGTGGCGTCGAGTCGGGCACCGATGACTTTCTGACCAAGCCGGTGAACCGGCTGGAACTGGTCACCCGCGTCAAGAGCCTGCTGCGCGTCCGCCACCTCAAGCGCGAGCTCGACCGCACGATGGCCTACATCGAGGACATCGAATCCCAGGACACCCCCCGCCCCGGCCGCCCCCCCACCAACGAGCCCGACGAACCAGGCCCCCTGGCCTGAGGAACCGATCCACGTGAGCGGAGAAACGACTCAACATGCGCAGCAGGGCCGCTATGCCGGACAGCTCCTGTTCAAGCAGGAAAGCTACCGCATCGTCGGCGCATGCTTCGAAGTCTACAAAGACAAGGGAAACGGGATAAAGCAACCCTGTTTCTGTAAAATCTCGCTTTACCGCATGGGTCATGTCGAGGGTTTGGGTTGGAGGTTGGGTCTGAATCACGGCGGTGCTCAAGGCTCCTGGTTAGGGGTGTTGGTT
>PUNN01000069.1 GCA_003552605.1 Phycisphaeraceae bacterium | reverse complement strand
GCAATCCCGTGCCGCCCGACGGCCGCTACAACCTCGTGGTCATCGGCGCCGGCACCGCCGGTCTCGTCAGCGCAGCCGGCGCGGCGGGGCTCGGGGCGAAGGTGGCGCTGATCGAGCGCGACCTGATGGGCGGGGACTGTCTCAACGTCGGCTGCGTGCCGAGCAAGGCGCTGATCCGCTGCGGCCGTGCTGCGGTCGAAGCGGGTCGGGCGGAAGACTTTGGTGTCGAGATTCCCGGGCAGCCGCGCATCGCTTTCGGCACCGTCATGGAGCGGATGCGCCGGCTGCGGGCACAGATCAGCCCCAACGATTCGGTGCAGCGATTCAGCGACCTCGGGGTGGATGTCTACCTTGGCAATGCCGCCTTTACCGGGCCCGATACCATCGAGGTCGATGGGGTGAAGCTCAAGTTCGCCCGGGCGGTCATCGCCACCGGCGCCCGCGCCACGCCGCTGCCCATCGAGGGGATCGAGGAAGCTGGGTACCTGACCAACGAGACAGTATTTTCACTCACCGAGTTGCCCGAGCGGCTTGCGGTGATCGGGGCGGGGCCGATCGGTTCGGAAATGGCGCAGACCTTCGCCCGGCTCGGTTCGCAGGTCACGCTTATCGAGTCTGAAAAGCAGGTTCTGCCACGAGAGGATGCCGATGCCGCGGAGATCGTCACCGAGGCGATGCGGCGAGATGGGGTGCATCTCGTCTGCGGCGGCCGGACGCTCGAGGTCAGCCGGGAAGGCGATGAGAAGGTGCTGAGGCTCGAGTGCGAGGGGCAGCGCCACGAGATGCGGGTGGATGAGATCCTGCTCGGGGTGGGTCGCAAGCCGAATGTCGATGGCCTCGGCCTTGAAGCGGCGGGTGTCGATTATGACCCGAAGCTCGGCGTCACGGTGAATGACAAGCTTCGCACGAGCAATCGCAGGGTCTTCGCTGCCGGGGATGTGTGTTCACGCTTCAAGTTCACGCACGCCGCGGACGCCATGGCCCGCATCGTGCTTCAGAATGCGCTGTTCTTCGGCCGCGCCAGGGCAAGTGCCCTGACGATTCCCTGGTGTACGTATACCGAACCCGAGATCGCCCACGTTGGCCTCTACCCCCACGAGGCGGAAGCAAAAGGGATCGCGGTCGACACATTCAAGGTCGAGATGTCCGATGTCGACCGGGCCATCCTCGATGGTGAGACCGAGGGATTCGTGAAGATCCATCTGAAGCGCAAGACCGACCAGATCATCGGTGCCACCATCGTGGCCGCTCACGCCGGTGATCTGATCGCCCAACTCTCGCAGGCGATGACGCTGGGGACCGGGCTTGGCAAGCTGTCGAAGACGATCTTCCCGTATCCCACGCAGGCCGAGGCGATCAAGAAGACCGCCGATGCCTTCAACCGCACCCGGCTGACCCCGGTTGTCAAGAAACTGTTCAAGACGCTGCTGGCTTGGCGGCGTTGATCGTGTCGCTCGTTTCTCTGTCCCTTTTTGAAAGGATCGTCTCATGCTCAAGTGGATGCTCACCCTGACCGTGGCGGCGACGCTGGGGGTGATGGGCAGTGCCTGCGCCCGCGAGGCGCCGCAACACCATCATGAACCCGGTTCACCGCCTGCACAACATCAGCCGGAGCCCGGTTCGCCTCCGGATCACCAGCACGAACCCGGCTCACCGCCCGATGGCCAGGAAGAGCCCGGTTCGCCACCGCACAGGCAGCGAGAGCCCGGTTCCTGAACCCGGCCCCGCCCCTCGCCCCCCCCGGCCCCCGCTCCAGTGGGCTCGGGCCCGGTAGGGGCGCCTCAGGGCCGGTCACCATGTGGGTATGCTCGGTCCTTGCTCCTTTCCACGGGGAAGGGGTAAGGGCCGAGCCCCGCGGGCCCGGGAGCCGCCGTCCCACCCGGTAATCGGGGAACGGCCCGGGGGTGCGTCTTGCAATGAGAGCCCTTACCAAGGCCGCGCCCCATCGGGGATCCGTGATCAGCCCGCCACCCACACGTTAGCCGGGTTTCCATTTCATCCGTACCGGCCCGTAAGGCCGGTGCCCGATGTGACCCGTCGCCGCCCCGGCATGTGCCCGAACGTGAAAGTGACGCCGGCCCTGGCGATGGCCCGATGGCAGGGGAAAACGCCTGATGGCAGCGGGATGTGCGATGCAGCGGCTTCGCGGTGATCATAATGTTGTGGCGTGGGTCGGCACGGGTGGTGTGCTGCTCGGCCTTTTTGTCGCGCTGCTTGCGATCTCACCGCTGTTCACCTATGGCGTCATTCCCCCCGCCGAGCGGCCGATCGGCGCGATGGTGACGTTGATGATGCTGGCAGGTGCGGCGTACCTCGCGGCGGTGTGGCTGCTGCGATGGCCGCTGCCGACCGGCCGCCAGTGGCGTTATGGGTGGTGGGCGTGGATGCTTGGCGTGGGGCTGGTCATCCGGCTGCTCATGCTCGCATCGGTGCCGATGCTTGAGACGGATTTCTATCGCTATCTCTGGGAGGGAGGTGTCGTTGCGGCGGGGCATGATCCGTTCGCCTATGCGCCGGAGGACATCGCTGAAGAAAACGCGCCGCGGGGGTTGATGAAACTGGCCGAGTCCTCGGGCGAAGTGATCGAGCGCGTGACCTATCCACATCTGGCAACGATCTACCCGCCGGTCTCTCAAGCTGCGTTCACCGTGGCCCACGTGATTGCCCCCTGGGACCTGCTGGGGTTGCGGGTGGTCTTTCTTGCCCTCGATGTCATGACCATCGGCCTGCTCCTGCTGCTGCTGCGGCAATTGCATCTGCCCGCAGCATGGTTGCTCGTCTACTGGTGGAATCCGCTGCTGGTCAAGGAACTGTATAACTCCACGCACATGGAAATCGTGGTGGTGGTCTTTGTCGCCGCGGCCCTGCTGATGGCGGTGCGGCAACGGTGGGTGCTCGCGGCCGCCGCACTGGCGCTGGGTGTGGGGGCGAAGCTGTGGCCGGTGATGCTGTTGCCGGTCCTGGCGCGGCAGAAGCGGTTGAGCTGGAAGCAGGGCGGGTTGATGGTGGCCTGCTTCAGCGTGGTGACGGCCCTGGTGACGCTGCCGTTGCTGTTGCACGTGCCGCGAGAGGAATCGGGTCTGACCGCGTATGCCACACAATGGCAGGTGAATGCCGGCCTGTTTCAGGTCGTACACGCGGCGATGGGGCTGCTGCCGGCCGTGGATGCCCATGCCGCCGCGCGGCTGATGGTGGCGGTTCTGCTCGGCGGGTGGGTGCTGTGGCTGTGTCGCCGGCCGGCCGCCGATGGTCGGGCGGTCTGTGAGCGGGCGTTGTGGGCGGTGGCGGCGCTGTTCATGCTCTCACCCGTGCAGTATCCGTGGTACTGGATGTGGTTGATGCCCATGCTCGCCGTGCGGCATTCGCCCGGCCTGCTGCTGCTGACGGCTCTGCTGCCGCTGTATTATCTGCGGTTTCCCATGGAATGGCATGGTTTGAAAGCGTGGTTCGATCACGGTGTGGTATGGTTGCAGTACGCGCCCGTGCTTGCATTGCTCGTGTGGGAGTTCTGGCGCGATGCCCGCCGCGGTGGTGGACCGGGTGGCCCCGTTGGCGCTGTCAATCTGCAATCCGGCCAATCAGCGAGCGCGCCGGTCCCCGGAGGTTCAGGCTCATGAGAAGTGGCTGCACGATCGCCGTGCTAATCCCCGCGCTGAACGAGGCCGGTGCGATTCGCGAGGTCATCAGCACGATCCCCTCGTGGGTCGACCGGGTGGTTGTGGCGGATAACGGCTCAACGGACGAGACGGCGTCCATTGCCGGCGCGGCGGGGGCATCTGTGGTCAGTGAGCCCCGGCGCGGCTATGGTGCCGCCTGCCTTGCCGGCCTGCGACACCTCGCTGGGGAGGGTGGTGGGTTGCCCCACATCATCGTGTTTCTCGATGGTGACCGCAGCGACAGCCCCGATGAGATGGCTCAACTGGTTGATCCCATTGCCGCCGGTGAGGGGGATCTGGTACTGGGCTCGCGCGTGCTCGGTGCAGCGGAGCCCGGTTCGCTCACGTTGCCGCAACGGCTGGGTAACCGGCTGGCGACGATACTGCTTCAGCGGCTGTGGGGGCTGGCCTGCACGGATCTCGGCCCGTTCCGGGCCATCCGCCGTGAGGCGCTGGCGAAGCTGGCCATGGATGATCTCGACTTTGGCTGGACCGTGCAGATGCAGGTGCGCGCGGCGAAACTCGGCCTGGGCGTACGCGAGGTACCGGTCAACTATCGCAATCGCATCGGGAAGTCGAAGATCTCCGGCACGGTCATCGGGACGATCCGCGCCGGCTACCGCATCCTGGCCACGATCGGCCGCGAGGCGCTTGCGGATGGCCCGGCAGCGCTGCCCCGCCGGTTGCTGGTGTTCACGCGTCAGCCCGAGCCGGGGACGACCAAGACGCGGCTGATTCCACATCTCGGGGCCGAGGGCGCGGCGGAGTTGCAGATGGCCATGACACGCCACGTGCTCGATGTCGGCCGCGCCTGGGCGGCCTTACCGGGCAACGCGTTGCAGGTCCGCATCACCGGTGGAACCGCCCCTCAGCGCGCGGCGACCTTCGGCGGCGATCTCGAGTTTGCCGAGCAGGGTGAAGGTGATCTCGGCCATCGGCTCGAGCGCGCGTTCGACGAGAGCTTCAAGGCGGGCTGCCGCCGCGTGGTCGTCATCGGCAGTGACTGTCCTGAGGTGGGCCCGGACCTGCTTCGCCGTGCGTTCGACGTGCTCGACGAACATGATGTGGTGCTCGGACCGGCACGGGATGGCGGGTATTACCTGCTCGGACTGCGATGGATGCATCGCGCCCTTTTCAAGGGGGTGGACTGGGGCAGTGAGCGCGTGCTGGAGCAGACGCGACAGCGCATCCGGCGGCAGGGGCTATCATGTGCCGAACTGCCGGTGCTTTCGGATGTGGATGAAGCGTCCGACCTGCCGGTCTGGGAAAAATCACACCAAGAAATTGGTAGCGTTTTACGGTCCAAGCGTCCGCGCTACAGCATCATCATTCCCACACTCAACGAGCGCGAGCATCTGCCTGCGGCGATCGCCTCGGCACGGCAGTGCCCGGAGGTGGAGATCATCGTGGCCGATGGTGGCAGCACGGATGCCACGGTGGTGTATGCCGAATGCCATGCCGACCGGGTGGTAACCCACTCGGCCCATCGTGCCGGTCAGATGAACGCCGCTGCAGCGGTCGCCCGCGGCGATGTGCTGCTGTTCCTTCACGCCGACACTCGGCTGCCGTTCGAATACGCCCCGCACGTTGAACGGGCACTCGCCGGCCGGGGCGTTGTCGCCGGCGCGTTCCGCTTCGGCTTTGACCTCACGTGCCTGTCCTTGCGGCTTATCGAAGCTGCAACGGCATGTCGCGCCCGATGGTTCAGCATGCCGTATGGCGATCAGGCGCTGTTCATGCCCCGGGCGAGCTTCGAGCGGATGGGCGGATTTGCGGAGGTGCCGGTGATGGAAGACTACGACCTCGTGCGGCGTCTGCAACAGGCAGGCCGCATCGCGATCGCGCCCGCCACGGCGTTGACCAGCACGCGCCGCTGGCTCACACACGGTGTGTGGCGTACGACGCTCAATCACCAGCGAATGCTGCTCGGTTGGCACCTCGGCTTCAGGTGCGAGCGCCTGGCGCAATGGCGCAGTCGGACTGGGGCCACCGCTCCCGTGCCGCCGTGTTCTGAGCAAGCTGGTCCACCCGTACCCGACCGCTCGGCCCAGCCGCGCAGAGCGGCCGAAATACCACTCCAGGCAAACGAAAGGAGGTGTCGCAAAACCAGCTAACGGGACCCGGGGT
>PUNN01000184.1 GCA_003552605.1 Phycisphaeraceae bacterium | reverse complement strand
GTGTTCTCCGCAGTCCTCTGCGGCATCGCTGGTGCCTTATATGTACCACAGACTGGCCTTATCAACCCCTCTGAAATGGCGCCGCCGGCTTCCATTGAGATGGCGATCTGGGTTGCCCTTGGCGGCCGGGGGACCCTGGTGGGGGCGATCGCAGGGGCTGGCATCGTCAATGTGGTAAAGACTTGGGCGACATCCGTCTACCCGGAGATGTGGTTGTTCGTGCTCGGGGCGCTTTTCATTGTGGTCACCTTGTTCCTGCCCCGTGGCGTCGCCGGTCTGTTTCAGTGGTTTCGAAAGGAGAAGAGCTCATGACTGCTGCCGTCCGCCCGCTGCATGAGTTCCGGCAGTTAATGCGACGTGATCAGGTCTTTGATTTTGTCAACAAGCCGCCGCAGGACATGGCGGTGGACACCCGCCACGGGGTGATCCTCTACCTGGAAGATATCACCAAGGCGTTTGACGGCTTTAAGGCGCTGGACGAACTGACCCTCTACATCAACGACGGGGAGCTGCGCTGTCTGATCGGGCCCAATGGCGCCGGCAAGACCACTCTGATGGATGTGATCACCGGAAAGACTCGGCCCGATTACGGCAGCGCGTTTTTCGGGCAACGCCACAATCTCCTGCGCCATAAAGAGCATGAGGTGGCGCAGCTTGGAATCGGACGCAAGTTCCAGAAACCCACCGTCTACGAACAGCACACGGTTTTTGAGAATCTGGAGTTGGCTCTGCACTGTGACCGGGGGTTGGTGACCAGCTTGCTCTGGAAGCTTGAGCCGGTAGATCGAGAACGGCTGGAGGAAGTATTGGAGCTCATTGGGCTCAAGGACCTTCGTTTTTCGCCGGCGGGAACGCTATCCCACGGTCAGAAACAGTGGCTGGAAATCGGGTCTTTGCTAATGCAGAACCCGCGCCTGTTGCTAGTCGATGAGCCAGTGGCTGGTATGACGGGCCATGAGACGGAGCAAACCGCCGAATTGCTCACCTCCCTTGCCGGCCAACACACCGTGGTGGTAGTGGAGCATGACATGGATTTTGTTCGATCCATTGCCCGGACGGTCACGGTTCTCCACCAGGGAAGTGTTCTGGCGGAGGGGCCGATGAGCCAGATCCAGGACGATCCACGGGTCGTTGAAGTTTACTTGGGGGAGTGAAATGCTCTCGATTCAATCCTTGGACCAGTACTACGGCGGCAGCCAGGCGCTTCGGGGCGTTTCGTTGAAGGTGGAAGCCGGTCAGCGCGCGTGTCTCCTTGGACGCAACGGGATGGGCAAAACGAGTCTCTTGAAGTGTCTGATCGGTCTGCTGCCGACCGCGGAGGGGAAAATCTTCTTCGATGGTCAAGAGATCACGGGGCTGCCGCCTCAGAAGCGGGCACGACTGGGTATCGGTTATGTCCCGCAGGGTCGTGAGATCTTCCCGCAACTGACGGTCGAAGAAAACCTGCGGATCGGGCTGGCAGCAAGGCGCAGCCGAACCATTCCCGAGCGGGTCTACGAACTCTTTCCCGTCCTGCGGGAGATGCGGCGGCGGCGCGGCGGCGATCTCTCCGGTGGTCAGCAGCAGCAGCTTGCGATTGGGCGGGCCCTGACGCTGGATCCTCGTATACTGCTGCTCGATGAGCCGACCGAAGGCATCCAGCCCAACATCGTTCGCGAGATCGGCGATGTGATCGTGCGCCTGAACGAAGAGCTGGGCGTCACCATCCTTCTGGTCGAACAGAAGCTTGCCTTCGCCCGGCGCGTCGGCGAGCACTTCGACATTCTCGAAAATGGCCGGGTCGTCGCATCCGGTGCCATGGAAGACTTGAGTGACGATCTCGTCCGTGAGCATCTCACTGTTTAACGCACTGCCAGCAATAGAGGTTGCTCCATGTGTCACCGGTTTCTCCGTCATCCGTCAGCGCTCTGACTGCATGAGTGCGTGCCAGGCCTCGAGCGCTGGGAATGGCTGGGCCGGGACGTTGTCCCTGCGCTTCGGTCATCGACAGGGGCGCACGCGGATCGTCTCCCGGCGGCACCAGGGGCCGATGATGATCCAGCGGCCCTTTTACCCGGAAGGTGCGCCGTGCCATGTCTATCTTTTGCACCCCCCGGGAGGAGTCGCCGGTGGGGATACCCTAAAACTGGATGCGGTGTGTGGCCACGGCGCCCATGCTCTGCTCACCACGCCCGCGGCCACCAAGGTCTACCGAACCCTGGGGCTACCCTCGCAGCAGTCGCAGCTGCTGACCGTGGACAATGGTGGCGTGCTGGAGTGGCTTCCGCAGGAGACCCTTCTTTTCCAGGGCGCCGATGCTCACCTCAGCACCGCGGTACGGCTGCACGGGGACGCGCGCTTCATAGGCTGGGACATCTTTGCGCTGGGGCGCCCCGGGCACGGGGATCAATTTGCCCGCGGACACTGCGATCAACGGTTCAATATCTGGCGCGATGGAGTACCCGTGATGAGTGATCGCGCGGCGTTTGACGCCGACAGTCCGCTGCGGATGGCGCCGTGGGGCTTCCGCGGCGCCGGCGTCGTTGCAAGCCTCTACGCAACCCCGGTGCCCGAGGACGGCGTCTCCGAAGTCCGCCGGGTGCTTCCCGGCCCCCCGGCCGCCGGCGTGACCCAACTCGGCGATGTTCTCGTCTGTCGCATCCTCGCCAGGACGGTCCGTGAGGCGTGGCCGTCGCTGGCTGTGGCGTGGCAGACGATCCGGCCGCTGATCTTGGATCGGCCCGCGTGTACCCCGCGCATCTGGGCTACCTGAATCGAGGCTCCCGTCAAGGAGGCGAACATGGAACTGACACCCCGTGAGAAAGACAAGCTTTTGGTCGCCATGGCGGCGATGGTCGCTGAGCGGCGCAAAGAGCGCGGCATCCGCCTGAATCACCCGGAGGCCGTCGCCTACATCAGTTCCGCCATCGTCGAGGGTGCGCGCGAAGGGCGCAGTGTGGCGGATCTGATGGCGCATGGCACGCAGTTGCTCACCCGGGACGACGTGATGGAAGGCGTGCCGGAGATGATCCCGGAGATCGCGGTGGAGGCGACCTTCCCCGACGGCACCAAACTCGTGACCGTTCACGACCCGATCCCCTGAGCACGAGAGAGGAACCCGCCATGATTCCCGGTGAGATCATCCCTGCCGAAGGCACGATCACCCTCAACGAGGACCGTCCGACGTGCACCCTGACCGTCACCAACACCGGTGACCGTCCGATCCAGGTCGGGTCGCACTACCACTTCGCCGAGACCAACCCGGCACTGGATTTCGACCGCAACACGGCCCGCGGCTTCCGTCTGGATATTCCGGCCGGCACGGCAGTGCGCTTTGAGCCGGGCCAGGAGCGCGAGGTTCAGCTCGTCGCTTATGCCGGCGAGCGCCGCATCTTCGGGTTCAACGCACAGGTCATGGGACCGCTGGAGAACGACTGATGAGCACAACGATCGATCGCGGTGCGTACGCCGATATGTTCGGACCCACCACCGGTGACCGGATACGCCTGGGTGACACGGAGCTGCGGGTTCGGGTGGAAGCGGATCACACGGTCTATGGCGAGGAGGTGAAGTTCGGCGGCGGCAAAGTGATCCGTGACGGCATGGGTCAGGGCCAGGCCGGTTCGGACGAAGTGGTGGACTTGGTGATCACCAATGCGGTGATCCTGGACTACTGGGGTGTCGTCAAAGGCGACATCGGCATTCGGAAAGGCCGGATCGAGCGGATTGGCAAGGCCGGTAACCCGGATACACAGCCCGGCGTCGATATCCCCCTCGGGCCCGGAACCGAGGTGATCGCTGGCGAGGGGAAAATCGCGACCGCCGGCGGGATCGATGCGCATATCCACTTCATCTGTCCGCAACAGGTGGAAGAAGCCCTGATGGCCGGCATCACGACGATGGTCGGTGGAGGGACGGGGCCGGCAACGGGAACCAATGCGACCACGTGCACGCCGGGGCCCTGGAACATTCACCGCATGCTGCAGGCTGTTGAGGAGCTGCCGATGAACTTCGGTTTCCTCGGCAAGGGGAACGCCAGTCTGCCGGCTGCATTGCACGAACAGATCGCGGCGGGTGCCCTTGGCCTAAAGCTTCATGAGGATTGGGGGACCACGCCTGCAGCGATCGATTGCGCGCTCGGTGTCGCCGAGTTGGAGGATGTCCAGATCTGTATCCACACCGACACCCTGAACGAATCGGGCTTTGTGGAACAGTCTTTGGCCGCTTTCAAGGATCGCACGATTCACACCTACCACACCGAAGGCGCCGGTGGGGGGCACGCACCGGATATTATCAAGGCGTGTGGCTCGGCCAATGTGTTGCCATCGAGCACGAACCCGACCCGCCCTTACACCGTGAATACGATCGATGAGCATCTCGACATGCTCATGGTTTGCCACCATCTCGATCCGGCGATACCGGAGGATGTGGCCTTTGCGGAGTCGCGTATCCGGCGTGAGACGATCGCCGCCGAGGATATTCTGCACGACCTGGGCGCCTTCTCGATGATCTCCTCCGACGCCCAGGCGATGGGCCGTGTGGGGGAGACGATCACACGCACCTGGCAAACCGCGCACAAGATGAAGGTCCAGCGCGGTGCCCTGCCGGAAGATACGGCCGACGATGACAACTTTCGCGCCCGCCGGTACGTCGCGAAATACACCATCACCCCAGCGCTTACCCACGGCTTTGCTGATGAAATCGGATCGCTGGAGGCTGGGAAATTGGCCGATATCGTCCTTTGGAACCCAGCCTCTTTCGGTGCAAAGCCGTCACTCATCATCAAAGGTGGCCAAATTGTTGCTGCGCAGATGGGCGATCCGAACGCCTCGATTCCAACGCCGCAGCCGGTGCACTACCGACCGATGTTCGCGGCTCTTGGCGGTGCCCGCAGTGCCACCTGCGTCACCTTCATGTCGCAGGCGGCCGTAGCGGCTGGCGTTGGCGAGCAACTCGGGCTGCAAAAACGCATCCTGCCGGTTCGCAACATCCGGGGGGTGCGCAAGAAGGATCTCCCCTTGAACGATCTGCAGCCACACATGGAGGTCGACCCGGAGACCTATGAGGTGCGCGCCGACGGTGAGCGGCTCACCTGTGAACCGCTTGAGACCCTGCCGCTCGCCCAACGGTACTTCCTGTTCTAGGAGGCACGATGCGCATGATTACCGAAATCGTCGACGTAGGTGCTGCCCCGCAGGCAGAGGCTGGTGGCACGGAGGTTCGGCCGAGTGCGGGCCGCATCGCCGCCGAGACCCTCACATTGACCTTTGACTTGCGCCAGCGAAGCCGCTTCCGTGCCCGCCTTGATTGTGGCGAGGAGGTGGGGGTTGCGCTGCCGCGTGGGCATGTTCTGCGTGACGGGGCAATCCTACGGGATGCCCATGGCTGCGAGATCCTCGTGCGGGCGGCAGCTGAACCGGTGAGTCAGGCGCAAAGTGATGACCCCTGGCTGCTTGCGCGGGCCTGCTATCACCTTGGCAATCGCCACGTGCCTCTGCAGGTGGAGCGGGATTATCTGCGCTACGCGCCGGATCACGTGCTCGACGAGATGGTCCTCGGTCTGGGGTTGAAGGTCGAGCGCCGGGACGAGCCTTTTGAGCCTGAAGCCGGCGCCTACGGCGGTCACCATCACGGCCACGGCCACAGCCATGGCGACTGACCCGTCCGCAGGCCCCGGTTGCCAGCAGACCTCGCCTATGCGTGGGGCGACCCCCGGGGCGGGTGCCCGGGCGCGTCTGGACCTCTGGCAGCTGATCAGCCCGAATCTTCCGATCGGGGCATACGCCTACTCCGGAGGGCTGGAGTACGCCATGGAAGCGGGCTGGGTGCGG
>PUNN01000348.1 GCA_003552605.1 Phycisphaeraceae bacterium | reverse complement strand
GGCCGCTGTTTGATCGCTGAGTATCTTATCATTATCATCTAGGATAAGAATGTAATCTCTCTTGTGGTCATAGAGTAATTGGAGAAGACCGGTGGATCCTGCGATCCCTCCCGTCTTGGTCACTACCGTGAGGTTGTTGCGTTTGAGCGCGGCTGCTTCCTCTTCAAATACCCTCTTCATACTAAAGGACTTTCCAACACCCGGGCTGCCGTATACGAATAGTGCCCACAGGTTCTCATCCGCGTTGGCCATGCGGCGAAGAATAACCTCAAGCTCTTCAAACTTCTCTACGGCTTCATTCTCCATGGCCTCTTCAAATACATCCGCATCTTCCGGATCATACAAAGGCTCTTCAGGCTGTGCTGGGCTAATGCCATACGTTTGTGATGAGGTGCCATCGGAAGGAGATACACCCCCCTGAGCGTCGAACACCTTCTTGGCGTTACTAAACATCGTCTGCGAGCCTATCTCATGGTTGTTGGCGGTGGCCCATCGAATATAATCTGAAAAGCCTCCACCTTGTGTCTTCAAAAATTGAATAACCGCTTCTTTCTTAGAGGCCTCTCTTAGTTGAGTAGACTTCTCCGCGTAAGTACTCTCTGCCATCATTCCCGGCACTTCTTCCAGGTCCTCTGGGTTCACATTACTTTTGAGGAACTTTTCGCCAATGGTATTCACCAATTGTACAATGTTGATGGAGGGGTCTAAGATGCTTAAGGTCACATCTGGGTCATCTAATTCTTTGATACCTTTATAGAGGTCGATGGAATTGATATTCATCGATTCATCGTCTATCGCGAAGTTGATGCGGAATGAAATGTTTTCATCATCCGTCATGAAGAAGTAGGCTACGTAGTCTCCGCTGCCTCGAGAGAAATGGTAAGGCACGTCAGCGCCGTACGCGCGTTGACCTAGCCCGGCTTTACGGACCATAACGTCTGCTACCTTCGCAGCTAGCTTATAATTACCTTCCGCATCTGAGGCGCGGAAACCTTCTCTTAGAGGGAAGAAAGGGGTGGGAGTTTTATTAGCATGTTCAAAAAGGGTCATTTGGATACACTCTCTACTTAGGGGTTGTATGTGAAGGCATGTGCCTCATACAAATTAGTGGGAGGAGAGAGTGTATCCAAAAATAGTTTAGGCAGTGAATGCCTCATACGCGAACAGGTAATGGGGGCGACCAAATTCTTCTTGACTCACAGACCCTACAGCCCTGAGCATTTCTCCATACCCGCATGCGTAGATCTTGTCGTCGGTTCTACCAGACTTGAGACGCTCCCTGAGGAGGTCTTGGGAATAGATGAGCTCATTGGATCCCTTCTCCTGAAATATATACTCAATGCCCTCAACAGGCTCGAAGGGGTACATGACTATGTCCTCATCTTGTTCTATGCGGGTGAATAGTATCTTGAGCTTATACTCATCCAGGCTCAAGAAGTCTTCCCCGTATGTAGCTCTTATGTATCTTACCAACTGGGACCACGCATGAATCAAGTGGTAAGTGTATCCTACCTTGAAGGTGGACAAGATAGCCAGGCCATTGGTGTCAGGTGGAAGCTCCTCTAAGTACTTCACCGAGTGCACTATTTCCAAAGGGACAGCCATACTAGGTATTGCGGATGGGCCAGATACATCGCTAATCCTATACCAAAACTCAGCTATGTTCTGGAGGTAGAGAAGAAAGGGAGCAATCCCAGTGCCTGTACTATAGAAACTTTTATGAGGTATACGCGCGAATTCTGGCTTAGGATCCCACGAACTTTTCCTATGAATAATGAGGCTTTCATTAACAGGGAACATTTGATAAGGATCTTTATTGACCTCGAGGTGCTCACAGGGTTCAAGTGTATCTCTGGCAATGCGAAGGAAGTGGAAGTTGTCCGACTCCTTTACTTGAAGGCTGCGACTAACCAAGTATTCTCTTAGGAATTTGGTTTGTTTACCTTCTACGTTCCTAATGTAAAGGACATAGATGTCACCTTTAAGTTGTGATCCATCTGGGTGGAAGAGCGAGGCCCTATAGTGAGAGGATATGCTGTAGGGCCTCTTTATGTTCCCTTCTGATATCAAATCGACGAGTGCGCCGCCGGGAAGGATTTCATCAGGAGACAAATCTTGAAATTGTCCCTCGAAGCCTTCTTCATTGGGTACAAAGATAGTGAGCTGTATGGTTTCGGTAATAGGTATGTAGTAAGTACCTATGGGGCCAAGATACAAGTGGATCTCTTCAGGGATTAGGAAATGTGTGCGAGGTGTCTCCCCTGCTCCCCAGACCAGGGATTTAGGGTACCCCTTGGATCTACTTACATAGGTCTCATCTGGAATTATGTAGCATTCAGTTTTATTCATTTATAATCCTTATTTACCTGTGGCCATTTCCCACACACGCACTTGATACCTATCGCAGAATCGGACATTATGTTCGACGGCCATGTTCCACGCAACCTGAGATGTTTCGTTTAACTCAGGGGTTGTACTACCCGCCGGCATCACTATTATCCTTTGCATCTCTTCAGGGTACTTATGAAACAGATCTGGTCCGTAGTCTTCCATAATCTCGGTCCAATCCCTCTCGTGAGAAACTACAAACTTCCACCAGTGGTTGGGATGCTTGCGGATTTGTTCTAGGGCCTCAGGTCTTACTCTCATGCTGTAAGGCATCCCACTATTGGCTAGCTTGGCTGAACAATTGATTTGGGATACATACTCGGTGAACAATTTATCTAAGTGAGGGCCATGTACGGAACCATTAGTCTCAGTCTCTACTCGAGGGAGCAGTGACATGATAGGGAGGGTGTCAGGAGTGCCGTAATGTTTTATGTTACTGCTGGGTGCCATCTTCTCAAGGATGATACCGGAGTATTCCTCTTTCCACACTTTTCTCATGTAATCGATAAGGGCCATGAACGCCTCGGCATTGGCTGTCATCGTGGGCTCGCCGCCAGTCTGAATTATATGGGTGTGGCCGGTCATGACGCGGTCCCATTCACCTATCTCCTTGAGCCAATCTACTACCTCAGAGAACTGCCAAGTCTTGCCGGATTTCCAAACGACCTCTGTATCACACCACCATGTTATCTCTTTCCCGTCGGGACCGATCTTCCCTACGCCATTACCATTGTGGTGGCCGCAGATAAAATTACAGCCACTTTGTCGCATGAAGATGGAAGGCACTCCAGCGGAGAATCCTTCTCCTTGCAGCACTGGGCCGAACATCTCTGCGAAATGTATTGAGGTTGGTTTAATGGTTTCGGGACGTCCCCTCTTCATGGCTCGCTCGGGCCCTGTCATGAGCTTATCTTCCATTACTACGAATTCTCCTTAGCCATTTCAGCTGCAGCGCGTTGGAAGATGGTGTTATCTCTCTTAGGTGCAGAGGGGTCCATCTCTTCCTTTTGCTGCTGTTGGATAATGTTCTCACCGGTGGCAGTGCCTAGAAGTATCTCTCCTTTTCTCTGATCCAGAAAGAGGGCTACTACGTGGGCGTCTAGCTTAGACAAAATCTTTTTCTGCTTACGGGTAAGCTTCATAAGGGAATCGTTCTGCCATTCTACAATGTCCCCTATGCTGATCAAGGGGTATTCTAAAAGTACAGGGTCGAGCTTAGGTTTCTTTTCTGACTTCATGCAAAAAAAATCACCCAGCATACACTGGGTGATCACCTAATCTTAACAATTTAGAAAGAGTATTACGAGTAATCTCCCCAAGACATCTCACCTAGTTTGGTGAGGTAGCTTTGGAAAGCTGCTGCAATTTCAGTCTCTGTTGAGTTACTGAGATAGTATTCATCCCCTAGCTCTAGATCCCTAAAGTACCCGCGAGCGAGGCCTTTTAGATCCTTCGTGAATCCTCGGGTCCCTTCTACGGCCGGGCCGATGATTGCGCCGAGCTCTCCTAGGAAGTCATAATTCCATAGCCCGTCTTTCATCATGTCTTCCATCATTTCGAATATTTCGGCTTCGGACATCTCTCTCAACCCGCCCTCATCCGCGAATAGTCCCATTTCATCACTCATGTGTGTTTACCTCTTAGCATGATATCGTTTTTACTATAATTAGTGGGCGGATAGAAAAGCCCCTCCTAAGAGGGGCTAATGATCTTACTCGCTGGCGATCTGTGCGGCTTTATTACCAAAGGTGATCCGATGAGGGGCATGTTCCTCTTGTCGAGGGATGCGAATACTTAGGATACCATTGAGGTAAGATGCCTCCGTATCCTTGACACGGAACCTAGTTGAAGGTACAGGAACTGAGAGCTCGACGCGAGATGATTTTAGGCTGTTGCGGATGAACACCCGAGACTCTTTCTTGTCCTTCTTATCTTTGTTGAGAGTGTTGTCTTTCCCTACGGAAATGTTCATGTGGTCATTCTCGAAAGTAATCTCTAAATCATTTTCCGAATAACCTGGTAGCGCGACGTCGAAGAACAAATCCCCGTTGTTGCGATCGACCGATACATCCGCTGCAGGGAACGAAGGCATATCTCTATACACTTCTTTCGCGCGTTGGAATACATCTACCTCTCCCCCTGCTTCTCTTGTGAGCCGGATGAAATCATCTAATGAAGAGGGAGGTAGGCTCCCCTCTGAGTACCTAGGGGATCCTCCCCAAGTACCTAACGTCCGCGGGGCCCACGTTTCAGAGTCGAGGGTGGTGCTCATTGTAGTCATGAGCTCGTCCATCACGTTAGAAATTGAATAGATGATAGGTGTGTTCTTAGGTGCCATTGGTGGCCTCCTTTTCACGTACTTACATCCAGTCAACGACTCAGATGTGTTCTGTGTTGTTTAGGTTAGCCCCTCATACCGAGGCGGCTTATGTTGATAATTAGTGGTGAAGCATTTCCCCGATTTAGGAAATAACCTCTTCATTCAAGAGGCACGCTTCTGTAAGATACTCAAGCACCTTCGTCATGTCCTTGGCTCGAGTGATCTGTCGCTTGACCTCTTGGCACTTCCGTACTGCATCTGTGGTCATGTTACGTCTCTTAAGCTCGGCATCTACGTGCGATGTTATCAATTGTTTGGCATCTCCCAAATAGTATTTGGTATAGTTGCTGCCTCCGAACGTGTTGCTCAGGAGGGGCTGATAGACCCCGATTACCTGATCTTTATCTTCTTGCTTTACCAACTTGGTTTCATGTTTCATGGTTTAGCTCTACCTTTGGGTTTATAATAGTTAGTAGCTAAGCTACTTGGACGATCCTCGAATTGGGATAGATTCCTTAGTGGGGGGCTCGGGCTCGCTAACCAACCCGTTAAATAAATCAATCATCATGTGTGCGATGTGGGTGCTGGTCATGTAAGACCCGTGACGCAGCTCCTCTGCCATTGCTCTTACCTTGAAATTCAACACAAGGAACTTCGCCTTGTCCATTTTCTTAAGTAAAGAGGAAGAAGGAGATTGATCAAAATCCTCGCCGGCTATCAGGTTCTGTCGATGACGTAGGCAAAAGTAATTCACCATGTGGACCCAATCAGCGAGCTTGTTCTCCCGGCGCATCTCTTCCAACTCTTTATTGAACTCTACTGATTTGCCTTTGATGATGTGTTGCAGAATGGATAGGCCCGCAGCCTCTGAGACGAACTTGAAGTTATCTTCAATGTCCGCCACTGAGTAGAACTCTCCTAGCATTGCTCTCTCGAGGAACTGCACCGCTCGTCGGAGAGACCCTTTCGCATTATTGACTAGTAGGAAGATTCCTTCTTTCTTGAACTCCGTGGGGATGTCCTCCCAACGTCCTTCCTTCTCCAGTATCCCCTTAAGGGTGTACGCGATGTCCTTCTCCGAGAGATTCTTGAAGTGATAAGGTTGGCAGCGGTCAGCAATAGAGACTGGGACTTTGTTTCCGTTGCCCTCCGTCATCGATAGGAGGATGAAGTGGACATAGGGGGAAGGCTTCTCTAGTATCTTATGGAAGGCGTTCTTGGCAGCTGTACTGAGTTGGTCTACCTCTTCTATGATAAATACATACTTTGGGCTGTTGAGAGGTTTCGAGTGGACTGTCTGTTCAATAAGCTGAATCACATCATCCTTACTCGAGGATCCGCCATCCAGCATCATCGTGCCACGCGAGAAGCTCTCCTCGAAGATGTCTTTGCAGGATGCGCATTCTCCGCAAGGATTCCCTTCGTCGTCTTTATGCTGACATTGGATAGATGCAGCTGCGAGGAACGCTAGCGTGGTCTTGCCTACACCTGTGGGTCCTTGGAATAGCATTGCTGAGGGGAAGTTATTTAGCTTTGATCTCTTCTTGAACTCCCTTATGATTCCTTCCTGGCCACGCACGTCTTCAAACGTCTTGGGCCTGTGGACTAATGAATATTGGGATACTGCTGTTTTACTCTTCATGAGATAAGAATCAGCCCCAGACGTCCTCACTAATTCACATGGAATGGATAGTAAAAATACCTGACAGCCAGTGGATACTTTCTGCTGAGTTTTGGCAGTCTAGGCCGTTATCAAGGCCCGAGAATCAGAGAACACACAACCACGCCGCATGGGATGTAGCAGTAGGCTCAACCGCGTCTGACCCTACCGCGACATCTAAAGTGGGGGGAGGTGTCGGCATATACGCGCCCGAGAAGGGTAGATTGGTTCACTTCATGTGCACCCGTCCTCCTAAGGGTCAGATGGGAGAAGTGTACCCACGATTAGATAAAGGTGTATTCGATATTAAAGGTCACCACTTCTTCTATGATATATACGGAGGAGTTATTATACTCGAGGGAGAGAGTGGCTTGACGCATGTGTTTACTCACAGCTGGGCTAACCAGATGTTCAACATGGTAGGAAACTACCTTGAGGGTATCTCCAAAACCCCAAGAGGCTCTGAGAGGTATACAACCACAGAAGGCTCGAATGGTGATCCTAGGTTTCCTACTATGGTATATTCCAATCTCCACGCACCTTTCGATGTAGAGGCTGGAGAGATAGTGGGCTTGGTAGGGAATGCGGGGTTCTCGACGGGTAGGCATATCCATTATGAGATCCATAAGGATAAGCAGTGGACTTCTTATTTGCAAAGGCCCGACCCTTCAAACCTGTACCCCGATGTGTGGGGGCGACACAGAGATGATCATCGTCGATGGTACAATTACGAGGAGCACAAGAGGCGATGGCAGTCACCAAAGAAATAGTAGGATTCTTTAAGGCGTTGGGCCCTAAGACCACTGCGCTGCTGGTGTTTTCTCTTTTGGTGGTTGGGTTGACGGGTTTCTTGCTCATACGAAACCACCAACAGCAGCAGACCATAGAGCAATTAGAAAACCAAATAGATAGATACCGCGAGGCGGGGGACGCGTCCGTCCCTTCTTTTATTAGCCCTTGGGATGGAATAGATTTCGTCCCCTCAACTCCCAGCGAAACTCCTACCGAGAGGGACTATGATAAAGTGGTCGAAGAATTCCGCGCGGAGTTGGAAGGGATAGAAGATGAAGAAGTTTTTAATAGCTACGGCGATGCTGACGCTCGGGATAGGGTTGTGGGCGAATACTCCAACGCCCTCCGAGACTCCCTCGCAAGACGAATCGCCGCCAGTCGCAATTCGCGAATCACAACTGAATGAGCGAGAGCTCAATGATAGCCTCCTAAATCTATTTGATAACATTCCTCTGCAGGGTATCACTGAAGAGGACTTCCTCATCATAGCTCCTGATCCACTTACCGATTGGGTATCTGTTATTATGAATACCTTTTATACGATGGGCTCAGCTGACCAGATACGTAAATACGTACCTGAGCTTAGAGCCAAAGATCAGGTGATAGAAGAGAAGGACCTCATCATCGACGCACAGGCCGCGCACATCGATCGCATGGAAGATGTGATTAGGGACATAGGTAGCTCTAACGCGGTACTTCAGGATGATGTGGAAAAGTATAGAGAATTATACGAGACTTGGCGGTTCAGGACTTGGGTCATCGGCGGTGTCTCCGTCGGAGTCATCGGCGTCGCGGGTCTCACTCTTTGGCTTGTCAATTAGGTGCCTCACATCGTAATCATCTAAGTGCGCCATGTAATGATGAATCTCTTTTGGGTCTTCTTCATCGAAGTCGACTCCATTGGGAGTAAGGGCTGCATGTCGGATCTTGTCTTTCGGGAGCTTAGATAGTACATGCATGAGACCTGCGAAACCTCCGCTGTCCCTATCAAACAACACACTCACATCACATTTGCTATGAGCTATCTTCTCAACATGAGCGTCGGTGATGCGTACCATGCTAGGGCTTATTACATTGACATAACCTAGACGTATGAGCGCCAATGCATCCGCTACCCCTTCCACCATGTAGACATGGTCGTGTTCCTCGAGGGCTCTCTCATTAAACAGGAAGCTATAATTATAGGGGGAATAGAACTTATACATGTTCCTATACATGTTGCGCTTCTGGAAGTGGACGGACCTATAAACCACTCCTGTGAATTCACCTGATGAATCGAAAGAGGGGAATGATATGGCGTGGCCTGATCCGTAACGCTCAACCACTTCTCGGTTGTACATCCCCAGGGCACTCTTTATCCTCGATACCAATTCTGGATCTACATGTAACCCAATCAGTAATTTTTCTACGTCCTCGAGGTAAGGGACGCTATGTAGGTTGTCGCCTATGCCGTACTCATTAATTTGATCCTCAGTAATCCCGCGGGAGATGAGGTATTCTTTACCTTCAGAAGAAAGGTTTGCATGCATGTGCGCTGCTACCCATGACATGGCGAAGTCAACTTCCTCTTGCTGGACAGGAATGTAATTAGGATCTGTCCGGACAGGGAAGCCTACCATAGCCTTCAGCTCTTCACGTCTCTGAATATCGAAGATGTAGTTGAGAGCTATCTTGAACGTCGCAGGCTTCTTGCGGAAGTATACGGGAAGTAGATGCTGCAAGTTATGATCGATGGATATGAAATGAAGGATGTCCGCTAAAGCTATGCTGCTCATAAAAGCTCCTCGAGTATAATAATCACCCCTCGAGGAGTAGATGTATCGATTATCTATTGTGCTGAAATGGTGAAGGTCAGGGTGTCGGTGTAAGTGCCGGCATATAGGAAATCGCTCTCCAAATCTACAAGAGGAGATATCTCTACCTCACTGGAAACTCCGGCGAAACTGGTTCTATCCGAAGCTGTGGCGACTGTTACCGAGCCGGTGAGTGAGGAGTATTCAGACCCACCGTAGCGAAGCGAGTAGGCTACTGTTTCTCCTAGTGGCCCTTGAAGAACACCACTATTAGCCGAACTGACGTCTATAATATATCCGTTCGTTTGGTTGGAGCGTGCACGCATGGTGCCAATGTTGGTCCATGTCGGAGTCTCAGTGTCTAATGGAATTATTGTTCCCGACTCTGTAAACCTCAATTGCGTCATTTCTGGCATGTTGGCGTTAATGTTTACGGTGACTGCATCATTAGTCCATTGCGCCGATAGGGGTGATGCGCTCATGAGAATGGCCGCCGTGATTATGGTAACCATTCTCATGTATCTTGATACGTGAATCATATCTCTTAAAACGCCTTGCTTTCAGATGGTCTAGTGGTCTTCTCGCCTGGACCCTTCTGGGCAGCGGATGCAAGATGCATGGCAATGAACTCTCTCATGTCGTCATCGTCGGCTGCGTGGTAGATAGCCGCATCGATGATATCCACTGCAGTCTCATCATCTAGCTGGGCAAGTAGCTCAGGGCGATTGTAATATACAGCCATGAACCAATCGTAAGCAAACTCCTGTGTGCCGTGAAGTTCATCTGAGGTAGGTAAAACCCCTTTGCCTACTAGGTACGCCTCGTACTTATTAGACCCTGTGATCCCCTGCTGCTCGGCCTTCTTGTAGTTATTCTCCAGCTGCTCAATAGCTTTTGTGTAAGTCATGCTCATGTTACTCATTCCTTTTTCTCAGGTGATATTTGTTTAAGAGGGTGTCCTCTTAGAATTAGTAGCTACCAAGTGGCCATACCTTCTTCAAGCGCAGCACCGGTCGACATAGAGAGTCTCTCCGGGAGCCTACCAGAAAAGAGCTGTTTCCAATCTTCCAGTGGCATGCTTGCATCCAACGCACTGGTATCTAGCGCCTTCTTTTTCATGACGACTTGGTACCTAACCTCGTCAATAGTATCAGCGAAGATTAGGTAATAGCTGGTTACGGGCTTCTCTTGGCCGGCTCTGTGGAGACGTTTGGAGCTTTGATCGAAGTTGATCAATGCGTATGGCATGTCAAAGTATACTTGCACATTGGCCTCGGTTATGTCTAGCGCGGTATCTAATACCAAGTAAGATGCAATGAGGATCTGGTGCTTGTCTTGGGTGCGGAATTGCTGCACGATAGAGTCTTTCAATTCATCGGTGGAGAGGCCTTTTTGTTTGCTTTGACCATGAATGACCAGCGGGTTATACTTAGAAAAAAGAGGGGAGAGGCTATCGGCGGTCATAGGGTGCCCCGTCCAGATAACCATCTTCTCCCCTCGGTCATCAACATGTTCTTCTACGATCTCTTTGAGATAAGAGATCTTTTCATGATCCTTTTCAAACTTGAATTTAGAGAGCGCTGTGTTAAGCTGGTTACTCAACTTGACTACATCTTCATCGCCTTCCTCTACTCTCCACGTGTGTTCGTGTTTCGCCAGTATCTCTGGGTTATCCAGAGCTAATAATAGGTATGGGAACTTGTTTAGGACCTGACGAGGATACAGCGCTTGGGCATCACCCTTGATGACTGAAAGCTGCAATGTGGTGAACATCTCGTAGAGCTTTAGTTGTTTACCTTCCTCGAGGAGGATTGGTACGTCTTTCTTATAATGTGGCGGCAGCTCGAGACAATCTTCGTCTTGTAGGTTGGTATACCAGTCAGATGCCCCTTCCAGAAAATACCTTAGGTCCTCAGGTCTGTATTCACCTATCGCATACCGACTGAACGCGGTACCCATGTCTGCAACGCATTTCTTCCAATCGGTAAACGATAAGTATCTTACAAGGTAGGGATCTATAAACTTTAGGAGGGCGTAGTATTTGATGGGCTTATCAGCTGGAGTTCCCGTTGATAAGAACCTATACTGAGCAGCTCTGGATAACTCCTCTGCTGCTTTACCTTGGAGGCTGGTGGAATTGGCTATGTTGTGGCCCTCATCCATAACAGCAGCTAATTTGGTATCTCGAAAGTACCGCTGCAGGTAGCCAGAGAACGTGCCTTTAGATTGGGTCTCGTAGTGTTTACGCACTAGCCTTAGCGTTGAATATGTCATGACCAATACTTTTTTATCGATGCCGCCCGTGGGCAGGCAATCCCTATTATTTTTAGTGACGAGTAGTATGTCATCTTCGTCGAACGTATCAGGGGCGAATTGGATTATCTTTCTCTTAATGTCAAGCAAACCCGTGCCTGGGGTGCAGATCCAGGCATGATGTATCATCCCCTTTCTAAACAAGTGTCTAAGCGCATTTGCTATGACGTAGCTCTTGCCGGTACCTTGTTTGAGGAATATTCCGTAGCTACCTTTCTTGAGGGCTTGGGTGATGGTTTCTTCCTGGAAGTGCTCATGAGGAGGCTTACCTTGTAAAGGGGGTACTACCCAGAGGTCTTCTTTCTTAGGGGGCCTAAAGTCCGCTTGAGGTTTCCACTGCGCGAGTACGTCTTTGACCTCTCGGGCCACGTAGATATTCATTTCTGGTATTCGTAGATTAGGAACGATGAAATGCATCGCCACCCAGAGGTTGATCACGTATCCTTTCTCGGCGGGCTTGAAGGTCACATCCCCGTACTTCTTCATCAACTCAATGTGGTAAGGATGGAACCCTGAAAGGCGCATAAGCACCTTAGGCGGCTTAGCCTTAGAGGGATTTCCTGTAGTGTGCATTTCTATGTTACATGTGGTTTCAGAGTATACGCGTTCGGCGAGATCCTTCTCCACCTGCTCGAAGATAGTCATAGGAAAATAATCACCCATAAGTTTTTCGCATTACCCCCATAGAGTATTAGATGCAGTAGAGAGATTAGTCGCGTACCTTATAAAAAACTTTGTAAAAAGGTGGATCGGTAGGGATCCGTGGAATTGATTATTATAATACAGATGTTAATCATGAGAAAACAAAGATACGATAAACCAAATCAGAGATACGGAATTCTACCACAATATAGACAAGGCGAGATTCTGCTTTCCTTTACTAATTGATATGAACAGACTATACGAGCTTATGGACACTAGCATCCCCTGGGAGTGGCTAGATGAGCCTGATTGGGCGGGCTGGAGAGAGTTTCTCAACAACTCAGATGAAGGTGAGATCGAGGTTACGTTAGCTGCGATCCCCCAAGCGCCCATAGAGATCAAACAAGACCTCACTCTGATGGATGTTATCCTACCCTATATAGAGTATTACGCCGAGCAGTATAGCTTCGAAGGTTCACAGGACATAGGGGACATGCTGTACAGGGCAGGCACGCTCTCTAAGAACATTCAGCTACGTTACGGGAACGTTTTTGATTGGAGACATTCTACCCCTGAGGAACTCCAAGAAGTTTTAGACATTAAGATTTCCCACGCCTCCTTCATGATAAACATAGACACCGGCGTCGTCAAAGAAAAAGAGTATGATGACGGCGATACGTACATAGGCTCAGCCTCCCATGTTTATTTCGAGACTAACCTATACAACAGGAATGAACACGGCGAGCTTAGGATAATCATGAGCACTACTGAAAGGATCGACGCCGGCGGGTTTATCATGCAGCTCCTACCTACTGTAGTTAACGTAACCAACACCGCTCTCAAGAAGATGCAAGAGTTGAGTCCAGGTCACCCCCAGGTCGTGATGTATTCAGGTAAAGGAGCTAAGCGCCAGAAGCTTTACGATGCACTAGGTCGTCGCCTCTCCAAAGATACTCCTTACAATTACATAGGAGCTCAAAAGTGGAAAGACGTGCACGACATGTTAGTTAACGTTCAAGATAGGTACTTGGTCAACAGAGTCGTGTCACAGTACACCCGATCAGGGACCCCAGCAAAAGAATACTACCTTCTCCATAATTCTTTAGAGCTCCAGTAGTATCTTACACTAATTTACAGGAAGGTTAGATTACAAGGAGACCTGTGAGTTATGTACGATCCACGATTTAATGAACTTTCGTTTGAGAAGCAGAACGAGAACGATATCAACAACCCCCAATCTTATATGAAGCTATTGGTGGGACACCACGCCATCGAAGTTACTTGGCAAACCGTCCAAGACATTTGGAACGTTATCAAGGATGTGGAGTTATCCAAGTCAACTACTCTATCTCTACCCATCAGAGGTCAAGTACATGTCATGACCGTGGACCAACTAGAAGCTTTGAAGGCTCGATTGACCGCACTAGGGATGGGAGAGGCGGAGCCACCACCTGAGGAATAATAAATCTTTCAACCTAAATAAGATAAGCCCCTATCGCAGGGGCTTTTTTTATGCTCGAACACTGATTATGTTTCTATGAGTGGATTTGCTTTCGGCCAGATCAAGGCCAACCAGACTAAGAAAGATTTACAGATACAGGTATTAGATAAGCCTGTAACATACAAACACCGATCAGGAATAGTGCCCATCATCACAGGAGAGTTTATACCCGGAGACTTCTCTAGAGTCTTCCCTCAGATCTCTCCTTGGATTATGGACATCATGGACACCTACCTCGACCCACAAGTCGCGGGCTCAATCAACTTAGGCTTCTCTATTATCTGCGGCCTGCGTACAAAGCACGCCACCCTTTTCCAACCTCTGGAGAAAGACATCGTGAGCACCTACTGGAGGAACTCTTGGGAGGTGGACGAGCTCAAGTCCCACATGTATGATGAGTGCCCGTTTGTATTTGCAGCAGGGCGCGGACTCTATTCTATCACGTTAAGTGATGATCTGCAGACCCGCTATTTCTACGACACTACGTTCAACAAGTCCTACTTCTATTCCCCAGACCTGCATAAGTTTGTATTCCCCATAGACCACCTGTCTAGCCTCCTGCGGAAGATCACTATAAACTTTAATGCGAAGGGCAAACATGACGCCGAGCTAATCTCCAAAGTGGTGGTAGGCTCTGATCCTAAAACGAGGGTAGCTGAGGTTTACCAGACAGGATTCGCACTACAGCAGATGACCTACGCCTTCGAGAATTGGTCTTACCTCCAGCGACAATTACAAGAGTACGCCAGCCGGCCTGAACTCAAAGTAGTTCAACTGCGGACTGTCGATGAAGCCAAGCATGTGTTACAATCCAAGAAGCGTCGCATAGCTGTGGACTTAGAGACCTCGGGGTTCAACTTCATGGAGGACAAGATAGGTGATTTCACCTTTAGCTACGACGGCGAGACAGGCTACCACATGTATTGGGACATGCTTAGGAATTCTGATGTACTGCTAGACCTAGTACATTCAAACATGTCCACGAAAGACCTCGTCGGATCAAACTTTAAGTTCGACCTGAAGTTCATCAGGTACAACCTCCGTAACGATACGCGTGACTGGGGTCCTCGCCACATACGTATCGATAATGACAACGTTCAGGCAGGGCATGTGTTAAACGAGGGTAGGTCAAACTCCCTGAAAGCTCATGCATGGATGTACACCCCTTATGGAGGGTACGATAAGGCGCTGGAAGATTACAAGCGCACACACCCTAACCTCAAGTCTTACTTAGAGATCCCCGATGAGTTAAGAATTCCTTATGCCGCGAAAGATCCGTGCATAGCGTGGCAGGTTATGGGGGAGATGGAGAAGCAGTTCAATACTATCGTGGCTGCGGTAGACGAGCAAGACTTTGATGACGGCTCATTGAAGAATCGCGAATACACCATGTATCATTATTACAAGAGTATTATGATGCCTGTTGTAAACATGATCACAGACGTAGAGTACAGAGGGGTCTACATGAATGTGGAGTCGCTCGAGGAGCAAGGGGAGTACATCAAAGGAATCCTTAAAACCCTCGAGGCGGAGATCAAAGAAGAGTTGGAGGCAGCGATGATGAGCCCCCTACCTTATTTTGACCTGACCAGTCCCACAAAGTTAGGTAAGCTGTTGGAAGAGGTCGGTTGGCCTTGTATAGAGCGCAACGCGCGTAAGGTCTACTCTACCAATGACGACGTGCTGAAGAAATGGGAATACATGGGATACTCCACAGCGAAGAAGATCCAAGAGTATCGATCTTGGGCTGTTGGTCTTTCCACCTTCGTTGGGGATAAGAATGAGAAGTCGGGGTGGTGGGCCTCTGTACGTAAGCATGAAGACGGGACCTTCCGTATGCACCCTAACTTTGCACCTATGAGGGCTGACTCGGGACGTAATAGATGTAGTGAACCCAATCTTCAGAACATCCCTTCTCACGGGCTGTTGGCAAAGTGTGTAAAGAAACCCCTCGCTACTCCTGGTCCTGACTATTACTTGGGGGCTGTGGACTTTGATTCTTTCCAGCTAAAGATCGCAGCGGTGCAATCGAAAGATGAAACCCTGTACAGAGCCTACTCTGATCCCAAAGGTGCTCCGGATATTCACAGCGTAACAGCCCACAAGATCTTCGGCGAGAGGTTATACGAGATTCAAGAAGTGGAGTTTGAAGATGCTAAGGGGAAGACGCATAAGGTCTTCGGCTCACAACACATCACAATAAAAAGAGAAGGCCAACCAGATGAATCCATACCCGCTTCGGAGTATGAGTACAAAGAGGGTGACGTCGTCGTACTATAACTAATTACTATGAGTTTCCAATCCCGACTATCTTATTATAATGATAAGCGCAATGCCCGCCTCGTACGGAATGACATCACTCGTTCGGGGATCTATACGGATGTGATCCACGTCACCTCTCACCGCGATAGCCAGTACGATGAACGGAGACTATCAATTGATAGCTTTCAGTTTCTACCGGTAGTGTTCCCCTTTGAAGAACTTGAGGGAATGGAAACACGTTTGGGTAGGGATTCAGAGGGTAAGCCCATTGCCCACCTGCTGTCCCAAGAATCTAGTTTCACTGTGTACGTTGATGCAGCAAGCAAGATTCTTGATAAAGATGACATGTTGTTTTGGATGGTTGAGAACTACTCTGGGCCACGCACAGATTCAGTCCTCCCCACCATGATGTTGTTACGTGTCACCAACATGGTATCCCATTTTGGATCCTACGGGATCACGTTTCAGGGCTACATGTGTACCGTTGGAGATTCTTCCACCCTACCTGTTCAACTCAGGGATGCCTTAATAGAAGCTTACGAAAAACGGCGGCCGCAAATCTTGGCCAATCATGCACGCACTCAAATAGAATTCCCTGGCGGCGGATGAGACCCCTAGTATTCGGTTATCGGTGATTTATTATACATGAGTGACATACCTGTACGTGGATCCTCTCAGCCCTTTGATGAATGGGATAAAGCCGTTGAGGACTTTGAAAAAGATAAAAAAGCCAAAAGCCCGGTATCTAAGCCCATTGATACATCAGGCATCTCAGAGGTGCTAGATGAATTAGAGAAAGGCGATGTTCCGGCAGAATCTATCTGGGATCATCCTAAGCTCCAGGGGTTCTTCTCTTTTGTAGAGAACAAGATAAAGCAGATGCACGGACACTCCAAAGCCGTGAAAGATTTCAACAACGTTACCTTCTTTGAGTTGAATCAAACTCTAGCCAACCACTTCGATGTATACACTTCCCTGGTGGCCCTATACAATGTCGCCGAGGTAGAGAGGGAGTCTGAGGAGCAGGACTTCCAGACGTGGTGGGACGACCTGTATGTAAAAAAGAGAGCGATGGTTAACTCCCACAGCCTAAGTGCACAGAAATGGGCTTCCTCTAAGGAGATAGAGGCTATGGTACGCGTAGACCATAAAGCTGAATACAAAGATAGGTACATGGGTGTGGTCGCAGCTCGACGCCAGGTGCAGTTCCTGCGCCGCTTGATTGAGGGATGGTCGGACTTTAAGTTCGCACTACAGACGATGAGTAAGAACATGCAGACGGAATACATGAATGCAGGTGGAGAGGATGCAGCCCATGGCGCGACTCGTTGGTAAAGGTTCTCGACAACTAGCTCCACTAATTAGAGAAGAAACAAACCAATAGCTGGGTGGTGTGATAACATCTACCCGTAGACTAACAAGTGAGGATTGAAGATGGCTAAGAAAAGAGACATCGATAACGCTAAGTTGGAGGAAATGATCTCGAACCCAGCGATTGCGGCTCTTTATGAATCTTTTGATCTTGGCAACCCTGTAGCTGAAGAGAAAGAAGCTAAGAGAGCTGAGCTCAGAGAAAAAATCAGAGAGAAGATGACAAACAAGCTTCGAGAGTCCGATGATGACGACGTCGAGATGGATCTCGAAGACGATGCGGATCTCGAATTTTCGGAAGATGACTTCCTCGATGATGATGCAGAGATGGATTTTGATGACGAGGATTTCCTAGGAGATGAGGAAGGTGAGGATGAGCCTGGCAGCGTACAGGCAGCTATTGATACCGCCCAATCAGCCCTTGATGACATCGAGAACTTCGTTGCGGATGAGACCGTTGATGAGGTGATGGATGAAGAGTATGGGGATGACGAGCTCCTGGACGACGACATCTTTATTGAAGATGAAGACGAGTACGAACTCGAAGATGATGATGAGATGGGATTGGAAGAGCGGAAAAAAGAAATCCGTGCCAAGATCCAAGAAGCTCTCAGACGTCGACGTCTAGCGGAGAAGAAAAAGAAAGCTTCCAAAGAGGAAGATGAGGACGAGAAAGAGTCCAAGAAAAAAAAGAAAGTAAAAGAGCTCCGAGCTTCCCTTTTCAAAGGACGTGAGACTCTTAAAGCTATTCAAGAGAAGCGAGCTGATGTGTACTCCAAGGTGCGCAAGTCCCTCAAAGAGAACGGAAAGAATCACGATTATACCCAGAAGGGTATTAAGGTCCACAATAACCTGAAAGTACAAGAAGCTAAGCTTCGCGAGGCTTTGGATGTGATCCGTGCTGAAATCCGTGAGGCTCTCTTCAGCACCGGTGGACCTGCTCCCGGCGCGCAAGTGAAATTCCCTGGCATGCCTAAGAAAACCCAGACAGGTATTCAGAAGCAGAAAAACACCAAGACCGAGTATCCCAAGAAAGCTAAGGGAACGCAGAAAGGACATAACTGGCCAACACACGGCAGTGCGTCTGACAAGAAGGGAGAGTCAGTAAAGAAAGCTGGCAAGTTCCCAGGTCAGGCAATCTCTCGTATGAACGAGGCCAAGAAACGTGTAGCCATTCGTCGACGTATTAGGGAAGCGCTTGCGAAACGAGACCAGTAAACAAAAACAGCTCAGTGGCGTAAAAAAATACGGCAAACCCGGTCTTCGGATCGGGTTTCTTTTTGCACTAATCTATAACAGATTATAGGAGTTTGAGATGAGAAACATGAATAAGCTAATACTTGAAGCCACTACCCCCGAGGAAGCAGAGGATACTGGTGGGTCGTTGCTGTCAGGGCCTTATGAAGATAGTGCAGCCGCCCGAGAAGCCGCAGAAGAAAAACACAAAGATAAGGATGTTACCTTCGCAGCTGACGACGATGATAAGTGGTACATCTACATGAAAGAAGGTAAGACCAAGAAATTGCAACACGCCTTAGATATTGTGGAAGGGTTCCAGAAGACATTTAATAAGGGGATGTCATGGCCCTCAAGCAAGAAGGATCCAGCGGGTCGAGATATGACCCCCGACGCCGTGGTCAACAGAGTGAAAGGTTTCTCAGACGAAGAACTCATGGATCTGGATGGAGAGTTAGACCCTTCAGGAGCAGGATCTGCCCGTCAGCTACAACTCCAGGCTATCAAAAGGGAATTGAAGCGACGGGGGATTAAAGAATCGCGCTTAACCTCAAAAAGTAGAGAAGAACTCATTACTGAGATCCAGAGCCTCATTGAGTATTACAGAGTTGCCCACGATAGCGATGTCTATGATGTGCTGAGCGACCTACAAGATCTTATACAGGGCGACGTGGATGTGAAGAAAGCAGACCCTTATGCAAAGCGTAAAGGTGGTCAGGCTCAAAAGGACATGGATCTCGAGATGAGAGCTCGACGTGCCCGACAGAGTTAATCACCGCATACAAAGATAATCAAAATAAAAGCCTCCTTTCGGAGGCTTTATTTTTAGCGATTCTTGATCGCAATAGCTTTGGTGAACTCGTGCCAATGCGTCATGACTTTCTCTTCCAGCTCATCCGCCCTTGACAACCATCTTTCATAATCAATCTTGCCCGGAGAGTTTTCTGGGGCCTGCATGCGGAGCATCCCAAAGGTTCTCAGAGCGTACGCTGCCGCTAACTCACGTACTTCCATCTTTCTATTATGGGGTATGTCTGTCCAGTCTGGGCTCATGAATCCCCACTCGATGGTTACGTAGCGCGCTCCCGTGTGGTACCCCTCTACCCCGTCCTCTTTCAATGTGTACTTAACCCGAGAGTATCTATTGAGCATGCTGTTGTAGGTTGTCATGTGGAACATATTACCGATGACATCATTATGATTCATCGCTGCGCCCATTGTCCGACCCGCTCTGCCAGCTCTCCCCTGAGGTCGACCGAAGGCGTGTCCTCCCATAAACAATCCACCGATCATCTGGTCGCGGTAATACTGGAAAGGGTTGCCCATTCCTGAACCCTTTGCGGCTTGAGAGGCATTGGTCCCAAACACAGCTCTCACTTGTATGAAATTAGGATCGTCAGGGAACTCTTTCTCGAAGCGCCCCTGAGCCATCACTGGGATGGTCTCTTCTCTAATAATAGGAAAGAATTTGTAGAACATCTCCACAGCTGGTCGTACGATTAGGTATCGCATGGTCTCTATGTCGTATTCCAATTCCGTCCACTTCACGAAAGGTATACCTGCATCCCTCAGTATGATGTGCAATTCAGTTTCTGGGATAAGAACCGAAGGGCGGTCTTCCATCCCTCCACTTTCCTCGAATTGCATCATCCCTAAGAAAGGAACGAAATCGGGATCATAGATCTCGATGATAGTATCCAAATCAGATTTTGTGAGTATGGTCAAAAACTCATTAGGTATATGTAGAGTATCTGTGCGCTGTATTTGCTTATTGACATAGTCATACATTGTCCAATCTACAGCTGTGAGCACAGGCTCAGTACATAGTATGATGAAGTCATGGAGCGGTGCGCCAGGGGAGTTAATCCTGTACAGCTGACCAGCATGGTAGATGGGCGTCTCTACCGTTGCGTAGTTTGAGCCCATGTATACCCAGGCATCGCGCCGCCTGTTAGGCATATAGTTAAGTAAGAAATCTACAATCTGTGCTATTTGCATAAGCTTATCACTACCCTGTAATTAGTGGGATGCGGGTTCTTCTGGAGTAGAAAGACCGGAACGCCTCATCGGGATCTTGATCCTCCACAGCCAACCATTCTTCAGGGGAAAGCAATACGTAGATCGCATCCATGTATGTCCCTGTCTTCTTGTTGTAAGGATGAGGGGCGTTCTTCCGAAGCTCTAAGTCTTCCCAAGCTATGAGGCCGTACACTGGCTTAACGAAAAGGAGTAAGGCGTCTTGTAGGGGTGACTCCGGTACACTTACCTTGTAGATGCCCCCTCCTCCATGCACGCGCGTAAAGGAATCAGATTCGGATGCACCGCTTTGCAACCAAGTGTCTTTAATCTGTTCAGGAGTATACTGACGTAAGAATCCTAATTGCATTGAAGATTGGTTACCATAGGATGTTTGTTTAGCTTCAGCCGACGCCAGCGAAGCCGTTGGAGTTTTAGGTGCAGGAAGGTCCTCGAACCCATCTATACCCGCAGTATTCACTTGAGGGATACCTATAATCATTTTACGCGCTCCAAAGTAATGCCATTCCTTAATTCTGAATAAAGGTGCGCCCAATAAAGGAGGAGCGAGGACCCGTGAAGGCGCTTGCATGTTATGGGTATGCCCTAGATCACTTTCCCCAGTCTCAGGTTTCTCCCATGAAATATATTCAGCTTCCAACGCGAATGAAAGGGTGATATCCGATTCACCTACATGGATGGGAGAGAGGGTTATCCCGTCTGTACCAAACAGGAATCGAACAGATATCTCAGATGTATCTAAATATGGTCGTTGGGAAGATATAGTCTCTCCAGACATATTGTGCGACTGGGCGACGTCGCTGCCACTTAGAACTGCCCCCGTGCCTATAAGGTGCGCAACGTTGAATCTTAATTTGAGATTCGGCTCCGGTGCTTCTATCGTAGGGGTACCTGCGATTAAGGGGTGTCCTTCTCCTAAGTGGAACAGTTTCTTTATTTTCCCCTCTCCCAAGACAGGCGCTGCGGAGGTTAAGTCCTGGGCACCTAGGTCATGGGTTGTTTGTAAAGTACCGCTACCTATCTTGGGCTCGTATCTGAACCCGTTAAACACGATCCTCCTAGGCAAGCTACGCGGAGCCATATTTTTATGGGTCTGCCGGATTAGGTCCGCATTTACCTGAGGATACATAGCAATGGAGGTAGGATGCTTTATGCGATGCTTCTGATCTACGTCTGCAGCATTGACTTCAGGTTCCCCCGTCTCCAGAGTCACCTCATCCATGGAAATGTAAGCTACTAGTTTGATACCTACTTCTAATTCAGGTGCGCCCGTGATAGTATCATCAACCTCAAGCTTATGTGTGGTCTTGAGGGAGGAGGCGCTCACTACCGGCCGGCCGGATAACGGAACCCACCAGAGATCCCATGCGCCCAGCTTATGCTGGGATATAAGGTTAATAGAAGATATTGAAGGAGGCTCTGATATCAGATTCGCAGGAATCAATAGATACCCAGACCCCTTGAATGCGTCCACTACTTCAGGGGCGCCCGTTACCAACTCTTCTTGGTCTATGATGTTGTGTGTCTGATAGATAAAGGAGTCGGCCAGCAACGGCGACCCTGTCGCGAACCCTTCTTGGATAAAGTTATGCCACTGAAATATAAACAAGGTTTCAGGGTCGAAAATAGGTGCGCCAGTAGTAATGGTTTCGCCCGTGCCTACCTTATGGTTTTGCCATATAAAACTATCCTGAAGTATAGAAGACCCCGTTACCAACTCTTCTTGGTCGATGAAGTTATGAGTCTGATATATAAAAGACTCTTCTAAAACAGGAGAAGGAAGCGTAAAGGTTTCTCGTATAAAGTTATGGGTCTGGAATATGATGCTCTCGTCGAGCTCAACAGCCCCACATTCAATACCTTCTTGATCGGCAAAATTATGGGTTTGG
>PUNN01000220.1 GCA_003552605.1 Phycisphaeraceae bacterium | reverse complement strand
CGAGCGGGTCGGCCTCGATCAGGCCGGTGTCATCCTGGCGGTCGAGCAGGAACCGGGACATGGGCAGGTGTCTTGTGAGCGGGCCGTAGGCGAGTTGGACCTTCCGCCGCAGGGCGAGGGCGACGGGGCATGCTTTGGTGCATCGCAGATGCCGCCGCAGCGATTCGGGAAGGGGTAGTCCGTGGTCGGCCACCTGGTCAAGCAGGCGGGGGTAGTCACCTTTGCCGAAGGTGCGGTCGATGGTCATGGCGGTGAGCATGGCGCCTCTCCTGTACGTGTTATGTTCGTGCGATTATATCGCGAACACGCATGAGGTCAACCTCTGCGTTCGTGTTTTGTTCTACTTTTTGAATTTCGATTGTAAGTCTTTGTATAAAAGTGGTTTATCGTAATTATTCCCGGTAAATCAGGGGCCGGGGTCGCGAGGTATTCGGTTTCTGTGAGTGGAAATGCCTCCCGGGAAGGCCGGCGATGGGCAGTGGGGGCAGCCGGGCGAGATGAGTCCGGGGGCACGGGGTGATGGCGGGGCATATGACCGCCTGTCCCGCGAGCGGATTTCGCTGGCGGGGCAGGGGCAGGGGGCTCGGGGATACCGGTTTGCAGGGGCCGGTGTGCCGGGTGATCACTCGGCTTCGGTGTCGGCCGGTGCCTGCTCGGGCTCGGGGCGATGCTGCTGTACCCGGCGGGCGTTGATGGCCTGCCGCAGGGCGTTGATGTCACGCGTCAATTCGCGCTGGAGGGCCGGGTAGTACTGCTCGGTGAAGAAGAAGTAGTCCGCCGTGCGGGCATCGAGCACCTTGACCGTCTCGGGGTCGATGTCGGGAATGTGCAGGACTTGGCCATGCGAGAAGTTCTCGAGCGTGAGTTCCTCGCGATTGGCGTTGATCTCGATAGCGCGCTTCAGGGCCACCGCCTGCTGGACGCGCTCGACATCGCGCTGGGTGTGCAGCAGGATGGTGTGACGCGGGTTGCCATCGGCATCGGGCTGGTTGAGCTGCCATAGCAGCCGGCTCCACTCCTGCCGGTTGCGGCAGGGATAGATGCGGATGCGGGGCACCGGGTCGGTGAAGATCGCATCGGGCTCACCTTCGCGCGTGGTGGTGAAGGTGATGGCAAGGGCCTGGTCATCGAGCACGTCGAATATCTTGGACGGGTCTTCGAGCGGATAATCAAGACCGCCAAGCTGGGCGAGGTAGGGCATGAGGAACTCGACGCGGTAGCCTTCCGGCCGGTCCTTGTCGGCCATGAAGAAGATGAGCTGGTCGAGGCCGACGTTCTCGTCGATGCCCTTTCGCCGCAGCACTTCGTAGACCTGGCGGTAGACGAGAATCTGCTCGCCGGGGATGCGGTTGCCTTCGAACCGATCGAAGGGGTAGGTCTCGGCGAGCTCGGGGTTGCGTTCGATCGCCTGATGCGCCTGCCGGCGGGCGCGCTGCAACTGCGGGTTTTCGGTCAGGAAGGTCAGGTCGAACACATCCTCAGCGCGGATGCGGTATTCATCGCGGAACAGGCGGTGTCCGAAGCTGTCGAAGAGGTCCTCATCGCGTGGCTGGACGCGGCCGACGGTGCGGTCATCGGGCAGCACGTAGGGTGTGAGGACGATGATGACCTCGCGCCGGAGTTCCTGCTGCTTGCTCGAGCGGAACAGATGGCCGAGCAGGGGCACATCGCCGAGCACGGGGACTTTGTCCTCTTCGGTCTCCATCTGGCGGTTGATCAGGCCGCCGATGATGAATGGGGTGTTGTTGTGGATGCGTGAATAGGTCTGGACCCGCCGTGTGCTGATGCGAGGTGCGCGGGCCACTTCCACGCCCTGGTCGGTGATGATCAGGTCCTCGCCGCGGACGCGGTCGGAAACGATGGCGTCGATCTGCATGCTGATCTGGTCGGCCTGGGCCGAGGCGCGCGGTCGTACGTTGAGGAGGATTCCAATGGGCAGGTAGTCGAAATCGAAGCGGAGCTGATCGCGTGCCACGCCCGAGACGCTGGTGGCGATGGGGATATCCTCACCGACGCGGATGGAGGCCTGGCGGTTGTCAAGGGTGAGCACGCTCGGGCGGCTGATAATTTCGGCCTCGCCGGTTCGCACCAGCGCCTGGATGCGGGCGTTGAATTCGCCGAAGATGTCGCCGACTTCGATGTCGAGCGTTGCTTCCTCATCGGCACGGGTGTCGAATACAGGCAGGCGGCCGAGGGTCAGGTCCCGCAAGGTCGAGCCGGGGCTTTCGAGTTCCCATTGCACGCCGAGGCGCTGGAGACCGGATTCGCTGATCTCGATCACCATCGCCTCGATGAGAATCTGCTTTGCCGGCCGGTCGATCTTCTCCCGGAGGGTTTGCAGCAATCGGGCGTACTGCTGCGGCTGGGCCGGATCGTGCAGCACCATGAGCTGCATCATCGGTGCGCTGCTGGTGCGGTGGGGCAGTTCGGAGGCCACGCCGGGCACCATCTCGAGGCCGAAACCCCCTCCGGTCGTGCCGGTGCCGCCGACAAGGTCCACCCCGTCGCTGTCGGGCATGGCGACCACGACGGGCAGGTTCTCCGGGTCGATCTCCTCATCGGGCTCGATGAACCGTGCCTGGCCGATGCCGCCGCCGCTGTCGGTGAACTGCACCGTCTGATAGCCGAGGCTGCGCAAGACCCCGAGCGCGCGGTCGGGCTCAACATGGCTGAGGGTGACCATCTCGGTTTTCAGGTCGCCCACGCCCAATTCTTCGCGGCGGGTCCCCATGTATTCACGCGCTTCATCGAGCAGCGCCACGGCGCGATCGATATCGGGGTTGGCCAGTGGCTGCTCGGGGTCCTCGATGTGCCCGCTGATCCAGATATGCACCGGCTGACTGATGAAGCTGCGGTAGCCCAACTGCATCACCCGCCGCGGGCCATCGCGGCGCTGTGCGGCGAGATAGATCAGGTCATTGCGCCGGATACCGCCGGGGGGCTCGACGGCGAGTTGCTCGGGGTCGGCCCGGACGCGGCGATAACCGAGTGTGGCCTCGAGATGCGCCGCGACGACATCGACGATCTCCTCAGCCTCCCGCTCGCTGGCGCGGGGCACGGCGATGAAGCGGCCTTCGGGCTCGGCTTTCTCCTCTTCCTCTTCCGCCTGTTCAGGGGCCTGTTGCGGGTCAGCCTCTTGCTGATCGTCATTCTGGTCGTTGTTGGCGTTTTCGTTTTCGTTGGCGTTGTCGGGGGCCTGGTTGGCGTTGTCGGCCTCGGCGAGCAGCGGTGGGGGCGCCGGTCCCGCCGGAGGGGGCGGGGCGGCGTCGGGCAGTCCGGCCGCGCCGGCGGCTGCGGGGGCCATGAGAAGCCCGGCGGTCCACAAGGTGATCGCTGCGAGCAGCACGTTGGCAAACCGGGTCCCGATGTGTGAGTCGCCGGCGCGGCGAGCCGGCGGCTGCTTGCTTGGCGGCTCATCGGCGCCGAGCGGGTCACCGAAGCTGTCCTGTGCCCAGGATGCGCTGTAACTGCCGAGCATGGCGGCACTTTCCTCTTCGAGCAGGCGTTGCAGCAACTCGTCGTCGCAGGGGCCGAAATACTCGGCGCGGCCGGCCTTGAGCCGCAGGACGACATCGGCATGGCGCAACAGTTCGTGGCGGTGGCTGATCATCAGTGTCGTCTTGCCCTTCATGAAGCGCAGGATTTCCGGGATGATCCGCGCTGCGCTGACCGAGTCGATTGAAGCGGTGGCCTCATCGAGGATCAGGATGCGGGGGTTCTTCAGCATGGCTCGGGTCAGGGTGATCCGCTGCTTCTCGCCCCGGGACAGGCTTACGCCCTTCTGGCCGATGATGGTATCGTACCCGTTGGGCAGGCGGGTGATAAAGTCGTGGGCGCCGGTGGCGCGGGCCACGGCGATGACTTCGTTGATCGAGGCCTCGGGCCGGGCGTAATGCAGGTTCTCGAGCACCGAGCTGTTGAACAGGAAGCACTCCTGGAAGGCGATGCCCACCGCCTGGCGCAACTGCCTCAGCGGCAGCGACCGCACATCCTGCCCGTCGAGCAGAACCCGGCCGACGGTGGGCTCGTTGAAACGGGGGATGAGGCTGACGAGGGTGCTCTTGCCGGCGCCGCTGGGGCCGATGATCCCGCAGACCTGGCCGGCGCGGACCTTGAAGCTGACGCTGCGGAGTACCGGCGGGCCCTGGTCGTAGCTGAACGTCACCGCATCGAACTCGATGTTGCCGTGGATGTGGACCGGTGCGCTGGATGCCGGGGCATCCTCTTCATCCATCTCGGCATCGAGCATCTCGAAGACGCGGTCTACGCTTGCGGTCGAGCGGGTCATCTTGGCGAGGTTGCTGATCAAATCCTGCACGGTGGGGTAGAGCTTGAGCACGAGCCCGAAAAATGCCATGAACGTGCCCGGCTTCATCGCGCCGCTGATGACCTGGTAGGTGCCGAAGGCGAGCAGGGCCACGGTACCGAGGCCGACGAGCAGGTCGGCCACGATCTTCTGGAGCACGTGGAAGGTCTTGCTTCGCAGCGAACTCCGCCGCGACTGCTCCACCGCCTCGCGGAAGCTCTGGTTCTCGCGGTTTTCGGCGGTGAAGCCCTTGACCACCTCGACGCCGAGAATCTTCTCGATCAGGTTGCCCTGGGCGACGGCGAGGTGCTCCTGGGCGACCGAGCTGGCCGCTTTGATGGGGTTGCGGAACAGCCGGTAGGTCAGAAAGTGAAGTGGCAGCACGACCGTGGCCGCAAGCGCCAGGGGCCAGTTGACGGCGTAGATCCCCGCCACGAGGCCGATGAACAGGAATACCGCCTGCATCAGCTTCGGCAGGTCTTCCTGGATGAACTGCTGCACCACGTAGGAGTCGTTCATCACCCGGCTGCTGAGGTTGCCCGGGTTCTGCCGGCGGTAGTAGGACAGGCTCATCCGCTGCATCTGCTGAAACAGCCGGTTGCGCAGGCCGAAGCAGACGGTCTCGCCGACGCGGACGGCGGTGTACTTGCTGCCGAAGTAGAGCAGGTTTCGCAGCAGGTAGGTGGCGAGGATGCCGGCGAGAATCCACCACAGCAGCGTCCAGTTCTGATCGGGAAAGACATAGTCGATCAGCCATGCCACAAACAGGGGCATGACCATGTTGAGCCCGGCGAGGCAGATGAGCATGACCACCGCCGCGCCGATCCACCAAGCGAACGGACGCAGCAGCGAGGCGAGCCGACGCAGCGACGATTCGCCCTCGCGCGCGATGTTGTTCGGCGCCGAAGCACCTTCCATGTGTTGGAACCTTGTGGTCACGGGGTGATGCCGAGCCTGTTGGAGTATGGGCTGATGCCTTCAACCCGGCCAAACGGCTGAGCCTGCTTTCTATTTCGGGTCCGGTAACGCGTTGGGATGAAAAAGGATAACGGCTGGGTTGGCAGGCAGGCCCTGTCCCAATGATATCCGGATTAAGGGGCCGCATTTACTTGTGTGCCCCCCGATTTTACGCAGGGTTGCCGGGCAGGGTTGTGGTACAGGGCAGAGATTTGGGCGCATACAAGCACGGCCCGGGCATGTGATGCCGCGGGCCGCGCTCGATCAGGGGCTGGGATGGAGGGCTCGGTGCGGGGTGCTCAGGCGAGGTTCCGCGTGCGGTTGATGGGCCTGAGGCTGCGGATGATCCGCCGCCGCAGGTCCCGGATGCTCTCCTGTCGGGCCGGGTCGAGTTCCTGGGTCGGGTCAAGCGTCGGTGGCGTGGCCGCATCCGGTCCATCGGGCTCGGACTTGCCGGCCTCGCCGGCTGCCTCTGAGGGTGCATCCGCCTCAGCGGCCTGCCCGGTGGCCGAGGCGTGTATCGCCGCGGCCGGGGCCTCCGGGGCCTCCGGGGGGG
>PUNN01000187.1 GCA_003552605.1 Phycisphaeraceae bacterium | reverse complement strand
GGTCGAGCACGAACGGGCTGAGGCTGCGGTAGGGCTTGTGGATGCGGACACCGAACAGCCTGTTGCAGGCGGTCTCGATGGCGAACTCGAGCCGCTGGCCACGGCGAGCCTTGCCTACAAGCTCGGCCTCCGGCCGGACCATCCCTTCGCCATCATTGAGCCCCTGCACCGCCCGGCCATCGAGCCAGAGCGTGTTCTCCGAATGCGTGCTCCACAGCAGGTCCACGCGGTAGCCTTCGAACGAGTCCGGCACCGTCGCCTTCGCCTTGAACCAGAAGGTGGCAAAGTCCGGGCCGAGCGGCATGGGAGGTTGGGCCGGACCGTACTCGAGCTTCATCGCTTCCTCGAAGCCGATCCGGTCGACCGGCCCGGCGACCTCGAGCACATCCAGCGGCTGCGTCTCAGGATAGATGCGCGCCCGCAGCCGCTGGGCGAACTGGGCGATCCGTTTGCGGGTGTACTGGGGGTGGCGTTGCACGGGGGCTCCCTCGGGATCGGGGTGCGGTGGGGAATGGGGATGCGGCGAAGCCGTCAATGCAGGGAGAATACTCGGACCACCCCGGGCGGGCAAGACACGCGGTGCCGCTCACAGGGCTAACGCATGTAGCTTGGTTGGCATGGTCAGCAGTCGTGTTTACGGGGCCGGCTGATGGCCATGCGGCGAAGCCCCTGTGACGAGCCGCCATGACCATCGGCTGCGGACAGCCGCTGACCATGCCACCCGGGTTGGCAGCTACATGTGTTCGCCCTGGTGCCCCGCACGGCGTCCCCTGGGCAGGAACGCAACGATGGCAATTGTTATGGCCGAGTTCCAACCCGGGTTGAGGCTTGCCCCCTCGGCCGGCATGCCATCCAATGCCGCAGCATCTGCCCGATCATGCGGCCACGCCGCAGCACGGGAAGGGGGGCGCGCCATGCAAGCTTGATGTAATGGCGCAGCAGCCGCACATCCGGATGGCGGCACGTGGTGAACTCGTGGTGTGCTAGCGGCAGAACCCGACTGCGGCACAGGTTGAACTGCGCTGCATAATGGCCGATCACCCGGCGGCAGGCCACTTCGTGGCGGTAGCGCGCCAGTGCATCGGGTCGGGAACCGTATAGATTGTTGGCCTCATGCAGGCGGTAGTTGACCAGGGTTTCAGCCATGAACAGCTTGCACCCGCCGGCAAGGGCCGCACCGAGCAGCAGGCAGTCATCGGCACGGATGTACCAGTCCTCTTCCAGCGGCAATGGCAGCATGCGCTCGAGGCGCCTGCGTCGAAACGACAGACAACTCGTCGGGTTGCCGATAGCGCGGCCGTATTCAAGCGTATAAGCCACCCCGCAGCCGAGTTCGCGGTCCTGCCGGTATCTGATGCGCCGTTGCGAGTGTGTGCCGAACGTCTGATACCCGCAGAACACCACATCACTTGCCGGATGCCGCGCGTAACGGTCGAGGCTCTGCTCGAGGTGGCGCGATTCATAACGGTCATCGGCATCGAGGAAAAACAGCAGATCCCCGCGGCTGGCCTCGAATCCGGCGTTGAAACATGACAACTGCCCGCCGTTGGTCTTGCGGATCAGTCGCACCCGGGGTTCGCTGCCGTAGCGGTCGGCGACGAGGTCTGCCGAGCCGTCTGTCGAACCATCGTCCACGACGATGATCTCATCGAACGGGACAGACTGGCCGAGGGCGCTGTCGATGGCTTCTGCGAGATAACTGGCATAGTTATAGTTATTGATCAGGCAAGAGGTGGCGACCATGGCGGGCTGGTCGTCTCCATCTACGGGGGCGCTGGTGGGCATTGGTGGATTCTTGGGGCCGCAGGTTGGCATCATGACTTTGAGACGCGGCTCCGGGGGTGGGGCGGGGGCTGACCCTCGGGCCGGCTGTCGGTGGGCGGGAAACAAGCAGCCCCCGCGGGGAGCCACCGTGTTAGGATAGCGAATGTCCGGTGTCTGTGGGCCGTCCAGATGCGCGGATCGAGCCCCATGACCGGGTAAACCGCAGTGCCGAACGCATGCATACGCAACGGCATTCGATACAGGGAGCGGTGCATTGAAGATAACGCAGGTGATGCTGGCCCGTGGTTTCGGCGGCGGGGAGCGCCATTTTGTCGACCTCAGCCTCGCCCTGGCGCGGCGGGGCTATCAGGTTCAGGCGGTCTGCCACGGTCGCTTTCAGCGGCGTGAACTGCTCGAGGCCGAGCCCGGTGTGACCGTTTCGCCGGTTTCGCCACGCGGGTGGTGGGACCCGTTCGCCCAGCGGCGGATCAACCAGGCGGTGGCGGCGTTCGCCCCGGACCTCGTACACGGGCACATGGTCCGGGCAAGCTACATGGGGGGGCGTGCGGCCCGGGGGTGCGGTGCCGCGATGGTCACCACCATGCACAACTACGCCACACTCTCCTACTACCGCCGGGTAGACCACTACATCGCCACGACCCGCGCGCTCGGTGAATACCTGCGGGGGCGTGGCATCGATGACTCGGCGGTCTCGGTGCTGCCCTATTTCACGCTCGTCGAGCCGCGGCCACCGGTGACCGAACCGCGCGATCCGCAGGTGCTGGTTTTCGTCGCCGTGGGGCGTTTTGTACACAAAAAGGGGTTCGATGTGCTGCTGTCAGCCTTCCGCCGGCTGCTGGATTCGGGCGTCTCAGCGCGCCTGCTGCTCGGTGGAGATGGGCCGCAGCGCGGCACCCTCGAAAAGCAGGCACGGCAACTCGGCCTCGAGCGCGCGGTCAAGCTCACCGGCTGGGTGGATGAAGTGCCCACGCTGTTTGACCGCGGCGATGTCTTCGTGCTGCCATCACGCGATGAACCGTTCGGCATCGTCACGCTCGAGGCCATGGCCTGTGGCCTGCCGGTGGTCACCACCCGCACCCACGGGCCGAGCGAGGTGCTCGATGAGTCGACCGCCTGGTTTGCCGGCATCGATGAGGTCGACACGCTCACCGAAGCGATGCGTCAGGCCGCGGCCGACCCCGAGGGCCGCGCGGAACGGGCACGCACCGCCTCCCGCGTGTTTCATGAGCAATACCATCCCGATGTCGTGGTCGACCGAATCACCGCGCTCTACACGCAGGTGGTCGACCGCCGCACCGACGCGGCGGGAACAGAAGCCTGATACCTCAGCGCCGCACGTGCGTGGCCCACTCATAGGCTTCACTGAAGGGGCGGTTGAGGGCAACCTCGATGATGTATTTCGCGAGCCGGCGTGCAGCAAACGCGGTGTGAGCCTTCCGCCAGCCGGCCTCGGCGACCGCGCGGCGGCGGGCATCATCCCGCTGAAAAGCTTCAATGCGTTCTGCTGCCTCATCGACCCCGTCGAAGTAGACGACTTCATCCTCACCGAAAAGCGAAGCCATCTCCGGGACGCGGGGTGAAAATGTCAACAGGCCACTGCCGGTGAGTTGCCAGAGGCGGTCAGAGGAATAAAGCGTGACATCATTGCGACGACTGAGGTTTACGCCCATCTTCGACTGCAACAGCAGCCTGTCGTATGCCGGCCCGTAGGCGGGGGGTTGTCCCATCATCCCGCGAATCTCGAATTTGACAGCCGGGAGCCGCGACTGGAGTTTCCCAATGAGGGTTTCACGCTCACCGGCCCGTTTACCCCCGCCGCAATAGAGCAGGTCGATGTCGAACTGACCGCCCGGCTTATTGAAGTTGGCGAATCGGTCGAACGCCGGATGCACGGGGTTGGGCATGAATGCACACGCCGTGCCCGGCTGGTGCAGCGGGGCAAGCCACTCGCCGCCAGTGGTGGCCAGGAATGCATCAAGCTGTGGCAGCAGCTCATGAATGAAACGCAGCCGCGATGCATCCCACATCGGGTCCACCCAGTAGAGGGCGATGCGGGTTTCAGGCAGGCTTTCACGGATGGCACTGAGCGTGCTTGGCTGGACGAGTTCTGCGTGTCCAAGCAGAATCAGGTCCGGCTCGTAGTGGTTCGCGGTCTTGAGCAGGCGATGATTCATCCCGCGGATGCCGCCGCGCTTGCTCGGCAGGATGGATTGCTCACGTGCGACATCGCGATAGCTGAAGTCGTACACCCCGTGTCCGAGTTCGCACAACCCATGTGACAACCGCCGATTGGGCGAGATGTTGGCCCGCAGGGCATCGCGCCTCAGGTCGAACGGGGCGGCGTGGAGGATGCGTAACGTCATTGCTGGGACTTACGGGTGGTCAGTGAATGAGTGCGCATCGCCTCCGTACGCCTGGTGCAGATCAGTGGCCCCCCATCGTGACGCCGGCACCCGTGTAGTGGTAGTCGGTGGGGCGGTGGTAGCGTGAGAGGTCGAGTTCGCGGAAATACGCGATGGTGCGGGCAAGGCCATCGCGCAGCGCCACTTTCGGCTCCCAGCCGAGCTTCTGCTTCGCGAGGTCGATATCCGGCCGGCGCTGTGTCGGGTCGTCGACCGGCAGCGGCTTTTCGATGATCCGACTGCTTGAGCCGGTCATCTCGATGATGATTCCCGCAAGCTCGCGGATCGTGAACTCGCCCGGATTGCCGAGGTTCACCGGCCCGACGAAATCGTCCGGCCCGCCCATCATCGCCAGGATGCCATCGATCAGGTCATCGACGTAGCAGAAGCTGCGCGTCTGCCCGCCATCGCCGTAAACGGTGATGTCTTCACCGGCAAGCGCCTGGAGGATGAAGTTGCTGACCACCCGGCCATCGTAGGGGTGCATGCGGGGGCCGTAGGTGTTGAAGATGCGCACCACGCGGATGTTGACACCGTTCTGGCGGTGGTAGTCGAAAAACAGCGTCTCGGCGCAGCGCTTGCCTTCATCGTAGCAGGCGCGCGGGCCGATGGGATTGACGCTGCCGCGGTAGCTTTCAGGCTGGGGGTGGATGTCAGGGTCTCCGTAAACTTCGCTCGTCGAGGCCTGAAGCACCTTCGCCTTCACCCGCTTGGCGAGGCCGAGCACATTGATCGCACCCATGACCGAGGTCTTGACGGTCTTGATGGCGTTGAACTGGTAGTGGACCGGGGAGGCGGGGCAGGCGAGGTTGTAGATTTCATCCACCTCGAGCCAGATCGGATGGGTCACATCGTGGCGGATCAGCTCGAAGTTCGATTCTCCAAGCAGGTGGGCGACGTTGAGCTTCTGGCTGGTGAAGAAGTTGTCCAGGCAGATCACATCGTGGCCCTGGGCCACGAGCCGGTCGCACAGGTGCGAGCCGAGAAAGCCGGCGCCGCCGGTGACCAGAATTCGCTTGATGGCCATGGAGCGTGTCCTCAAAGAGTATTGGCGTGGCAGGGAGTGTTTTTGCTTCGGTGGGGCCGGGCAGCGTGGGTGGACGCACCCTCGGCATCGGCAGCGGCGGTCAGGCTCCCTCCCCGGTGGCGGGCTCGAAGCGGGCGCCGGGATAGACACCGAAGCCGACAAGCTGCCCTCTGTGAAACTCATCCGGGCTTTGCCGGTCCTCGATCCGGCAGATGAACGGCACCACGCACAGCACGGTGAGGGTGTGGCGGCCGGGATCGGTCTCGAGCACCGTCCCCTGAATCCGCGCCGGCCGGCCGTAGACCGGCTCGATGAAGCGGCCGCCGGTGCGGACTACATCCACCCGGCGGGTGTTCGGGTGGATGCGCCCGGTCACCTGCCCGAAGGCATCCGGTTCAGGCATGGTCTCGGCGGCGAGGTGGAGCCGGTAGTCCGTGCCGGGCAGGCCGAGCACGACCAGCCCCGGCCGCCCACCGGCGGGAGGCTTTTGATCGAGCAGCGTGGCCTGGACAAGGTCCCTGGGAGTTGAAGTTGAAGCGTTGGCACTCATGGTTGCTCTCGTTTGCTTTCGCGGGCTCTCGGTTCACCAAGCATAAGCGATCGGCCCGATCC
>PUNN01000277.1 GCA_003552605.1 Phycisphaeraceae bacterium | reverse complement strand
GACAGGAAGGTCGAGCCGCTCGGGCCGAGGCATGCCGCGGCCGCCGCCGAATGGCTCGCCCACTTCATCCGCACCTTCGATCCAGGCAGGCCAAGCGATGACCGCATCCCCATCGCGTTCGAGCGCCTTTTCCAGCGATGCAACTACCCGGGGCTGCGACCATTCACCGGGACTGAGGATCAGCAGTCTTTCAGCTTTCGCTTCGACGGCATGTTCCACAAGCTGCTGCTTGCCCCACCAGTTCAACGCACGTTGCGCTCGCGGCTCGCGGCCCCACAGCGAGCGGTGGTGCAGTGGGCGGATGGCCACATCAGCCACCCGGTCGATGATGTCCCACCATGGCGGTTGCGCCGGTGGGGTTTGCCATGGGTTCCACCCGTTGGCGCGCTCGCGCAGCGTGGTTCGTTGCTGTTGCGGCGCAGCGGAGTCGATGCTCCACCAGTCGAGAAACACCACGGTCGCCTTTCGCTCGGCCTTCAGCGCATTACACAGTGACGCCGTCTTCTCCACCACTTCACGCCGTCGCGGCCAGGCGGTGCCCACCACGCCGACCATCAGGCTCCGGTCGTTCATGAGTCGATCTCCTCGAGCGGATTGCCCGTGAACGGTTGCGTCTGCACGTGGCCGGTGGCGTCAACCTCGATGCGCGTGGCCGTCCAGTCGAACCAGGGATACGGACACGCATCGAGGTCGACCTCGGTAACGCGAAGGAACTCGAAGAAATACCGTGACGGGGCCGGCCCCACATGCCGGTCTACAAGCTGCCGCCGGCCCTGGCCATCGACGAGCACCTGCTTGGCGAGCCAGCCTTCACCCGGCGGCGGGGTCTGCCCGGCGTCGATGGTTGCTTCGTTGTCCCCCACAACCTTATGGAATGCCTGTTCCCCACCACTCTGGCGAAGGAAGCCTTCCTCGGTGTCGTGAACGTCGACCTTGACCTTTTCATCGGGCGAAGGCTCAGCGCCCGGCAGTTCACCGAGCAGCGTCTCAGCGGAGATGTTGACCACGTTGCCGAGGCTGTCGATGCCGACTGTCCTTGTGAACACGCGGCCCGATTCGGGATCGAGCCGGGACACGGCCAGCAGCACGCCGCGCTTTTCGCCCTGCTGTTCAATATCCCATGTGCCCGCATCGGCCTGATCGCCACCTGCCTGGTTCAACGGCTTCGGCGGCTCATCCATCCCTGCAGCGGTGCTGAAAAAGTACCAGCCGGCCTCCCCACCAGTGTGATGCATGACCACGATCGTATCACCGGGCACACCTTCGCGGCCGTTGATCTCGAAAGCAGGGCTATCGCCGGGGTATCCGGACCGCCCATCGGGCATATCCTGCCACTGGCCCGATGAGGCCTCCCATACCTGTTCCTTCCAGCCATGCCTGCCGTGGTCATGCGTTTCAGTGATGCGTGCGATGAAAGCCGGCTCAACCGCCAGCCGCGGGTCGGGTGCCTGGTGCAGCCCCATCGTCCCATGGTGGGCCCTTACAAGGGATGAACGCCAGAAGGCATCCGCCGCGGCGACAAGGGCATTGTGACCCGAAGCCGTGACCGGATCACCGGGCTCAACACTTCGGGGTGGATTCGGGGGTGTGATGGCCATGGTGTTGACCGTGCAATGCATTGGGGCAGATGGTCTGCGGGGCATAAAGGTGCCGGCGCGGCATCGACCGGCGCAATTCAGCCGGCAGTCAGCCTCAAGCGGGTGAAGTCTGCCGGTGGGTACAGCAGCACCCTCGGGCCGATCCCCGCTTCGCCTTGCTCGATGATCTTGCGATGGATGGTCTTGAAGTCGCCTGCCGTGATGTCGTAAAGGCCATTCCAACCGAGTGGCCGCGGGCCGCCGGCATGTTCGAGCAACGGCCCCTGCCCCGAGTCATCGCTGCGGCGAGCATTGCGGCGATAGCCGAGCCGCAGCGTGATCGTCCACTCGCCACGGCCCTCGGCAGACAGTTGGCGTGTGGCATTGAAGCTCTGATACAGCAGTGTATGGGGCTCGAACCGATAGCCGAAATGCCGCGAAACGATCGGCCGATCGTTCACCGTGCCGAGCAATTCGAATAGCGAACGATCGAGTTCTCCCGGCACACGGTGGAACCTGACCACCCACGCAAGGCCCGCATTCAGCTTCACCGGCGCCTGAAGCGACGGCACGGCACGAATCCCATCGCCATCCGGCTGTGCGCCCCACACCAGCCGGTCTGCTGGCAGGGCCGTCAGCTCGATATCCGGCTCGATCGTTTCGGTTACTTCCAGCCCATCGGGATGCGGCTGCGCGGCTTCCTCACCCTGCCGGTCGCCGGTGGCGTAGTGGACGGTGAGCTGGGCCAGATCGTGCTTCGCATCGCGGTTCATCCCCCCATCGAGGTCCGTACCGCCGCCATCGCCACTGACATCCTGCGGATGGAATGGGATCACCTGAACCCGCTGTACCCGTGCTGCGGGCACACCCGGAAACCGGGCTGGTTGGCGCCATGACACACCGCCGCTGTCAATCTTGGGACCGCCGAGCAGTTGCGCGGCAAGGCGGTCCGCATGCGACCATTGGCACAGCACATCCCGCACGGCGGTAAAACCCTGCTCGGCATCGAACTGCTTTCGCGGGGAATCCGGAAGCTCGGAATAGGGGACATCGATCGGTTCATTCCGGGGCATGGTGCGCCTTCCTTACATTCCTGCTTCACCACCGAGGGCGAAGCGGGCGACCCGGCGATGAGCGACCTGCTCGTGCAGTTGCACCAGCGCTTCGGCCTGTTCGGCGAGCAGTGCGGCGACCGCCGCGAGGGCATCGACAAGCTCACCGTCGACCGGCTCGCGTTCGATGAGCCTGACCTGCCGGGCAATGGCATCAGCTCGATCCCGCAAGGTGGACAATGCCATCTGTTCACGTGACGTCGTTGTCACACGCTGGTCGGGCATGATTGTTGCGTTCCTTGGCCGCGCGAGGTCCCGGCGCCAACCTGATCACATCACAGGCTCACACCGCCACCACCGGTTCAAGTTCACCGGCACCCGCCACCTCGATGATCAAGGCCACGGGCCGTTGGGGTCCGATCCTGACCTGTGTGCGGATTGCGATGACACGCGCCGTGCCCTTCCAGCCTTCATCGGGGGTCTCGAGCAGTTCAACGTTGACCAGGGTTCCCGGCGATGGCAGCGATGCGCCTTCGACCGGGATCATGGCCGCGATGCGTGCCGACCAGTCATTGCCGCCGCGCGCCTGGCGGGGCTGCGAGCCGCTGCTGCTGGTGCGATAGCCGCGGAGCAGGGCCATGTCAGACAGCCGCCAGAAGCTGACATGCGCCAAGGTGATGTCATCCACTGTCACCTGCCCGAAACAACCGCTTCGACTCGGCCCGGCCATATCTCTTCTTCCTCCCCGCGGAGCGCCCTTCTGCACCGTAGCGCACCCGGATGCCTTCACCCCGTGCTGCCGATCACGATCACATCGAACTTGCCACCCACCAGCCCGGAACCATCATCCCGAAACCGCAGTCGGTGCGAATCCGCCCCGGCCGCGAAGGCCACGTTCCCTTTGTCCACCGCAAGCAGTTCTGAGCCCGCCGGCAAATGCAACTCGCCGGCTGCGAGCAGACCTGTCCAGCCATCGGTCTCGGCCGGCTCCACGATGAGCAGCCCGTCATAATCCTCACCCACCATGATACGAATCAGCTTGACACGCCCGGCGGTGAGGTCCTGGCTGTCACCGAAAGGTGAAGGCAAGTCGGACAGATCGACTGTCAAGTCGGCACCCGAGCCAAGCTGGAAACGGTCGTGCATCAGTACATCGGCTACCCCATCATCGCTGGCGCCATGATTGAACGTATAGCGACGGGTGGAAGCGGCCTCATCGAGCACATCGCGCAGGCCACCGCTGCCGCCGAGGGCGGTTTCCTTCAACATGGTCGGCTCGACAATGCTTCGTATCATTGCGTTGAGTGTGGTGCCCACCAACTGTCTCCCTATTCGCTTCCTTCAGCTTCCGGGTGTGGAAACTGCATCAGGATGGTGATGCGGACAAGTGCGATCCAACCCTTGATGCCACGTTCGACCTGCCACCGCTGCGGCGCATCCTGCTGCACTGCTTCGGTAACTGTGACCTCCGCGATGAAGTCCAGGCCAAGCCGCTGCCTCGCCGCCTTCCCGATCGCCTTGATCGCAGCGTGGCGCAGCTTGTGAATCAGCCCGGCTCGCGTGTCACCGGAGGCCAGTTCGACGACGAGTTGCTCCTGCTGCTGCCAGTGCGTGCTCGAGAAGGTAGCATCGACTTGCCCGCCCTCGAACCGCAGCCGCGCTTCGGGAAGGTCGGCGCTTGTCACGCGCGGGCGGGGCTTTCCGTGGCTCATCCGCCACCGGTTTGCCGGCCGCACGAGTTCGGCAAAGCTCGACTCGTCTTCCAGCGCCGTCCACACGGCCGCTTCAAGCTGCATCCACGGATCGGGAGTTTGTTGGCCCATCTTCGCTTCAACCTGCATCTACCGGCATGACTTCAGCCGCCATCATCTACCACTGTGGGGGTCTGCGGCCTTGCGGTCACCTTTGCCGCCGATAGGTGGTCGATGCCGGCGCGGTATCGATCGAGTTGCCGCTCTGCATCACGGCGCACTGCCTTCATCCCGGCGCCGACGCCCTCCCCCGTGACCGCCTCGATGAACCCGCGTGAAGAAAAGAGCCACCAGCCGGCCAGCATCGCGCAGACGTGCCTGAGGCCGATCAGCTCGCCTCCTTCGGCAACGAGCGGCACGCGGTAGGGGCCACCCTTCATTCGCTCATTGATCCGGTCTGCCGCCCACGCGATCGCGCGGTCGATGCGCGACTCATCGGCCTCGGTCGCATCGGGGTCGAGGTTCGACCAGAGCACGACATTTCGCTCGCCGAGCAGGTCTTCGATGTCCTGGCGCGTGCAGTAGCTCACATCATCTCTCTTCAAGGCAATACCCGGTTCTCCTGCACTCTCATGCTGCCGGCAGGCGAAGCGGGAACGGGAGCGTCCCCGTGCCACTACCAGTGGACGTTGGCCTGGAATACCGCCGCGGGCACCTTGATCAATGGCAGGAACGTGTCACCGGCGAACTGTTCAAGCGAAGGCGGGTTGAGCTGGCCCGCGGCGTAGCTGAACATGCCGTGGACCTCTTCCAGACTGCCGAGCAGTTCCCCGGCATTGCCCGCCGCGGCGACACCGCGCGGGACGGGGTATGACCCCTGCACAAGCTCGTACCAGTCCGGGGAAGGTGCGGGGGTGAACACCACTGCATCATCATCGTGGATCGACACCGCCTCCCCCGACGGATCGATGAAGAACGCATCGCCCATCGGCACCCACGTCAGGCCGAGCAGCCCTGGCGCCAGCTCACCGGAAGCGAGCAGTTGCTGGTTCGCCGCCTGTGCCAGTGGCGCGTTCGAATCGATCCACGTTTGGATGCTCTCGTTCGCCGCGAGATAACCCGGCACATTGTTGCCGTAGAAGGCATACGCCAGCGGGTAGCCGGTGCGGCGCACGGCCATGGCCTTGAGATCGCGCACCTGGTTGACGATCGAGCTCAGCGCGTTGGACCACTTGGCCTCATCGCCGCCGAGAATTCCCTCCTGGCCGGTGAGGTTTCCCGTATTGCTATCGGGAAGGCTGAAGTCGACGCTGATCGCGGCCTGGCCATTCTGTTTGAGCAATCGTCCCTCGGCATCGAAGTGGATCGCGCCGGTGGAAATGGCGGTCTGCACGGCGGCGATGCGCAGGTTCATGAAGAGCTGCTTGAACGACTGGGTCTGGCGGCTGACTTCCTGCCGGCCCATCTCCTGCCGCCTCACACTGGCGGCATCGGTGAGATTGACCAGGGCGCTGGCGGGAATGGTCTGCTTCTCG
>PUNN01000294.1 GCA_003552605.1 Phycisphaeraceae bacterium | reverse complement strand
CCGCCACCGGCAAACCGGTCCCACGTGCACGGGGGCAAGAACATGCGAGCCCGGCCCCCCCTCGCAAAGCAATCCTGAAAACCACGCCGCGAGGTGCAAAGTGCCACGCGAGTGGGGATGGTGCGTTTCGTTCGGAAGACCTCGCTCAACGCACCCTACTTGCTGTCCCGAGCGCCTCTCGCTCACCCGTGCCCGGGAACCTGTTGCTGCGTGTACGGGGCCCCCACATCCGCAGCCGCTCCCCCCTTGCAAACCATCCCTGTCTTCATCGCCGCGGTGGGAAAAGTGATAAGCCAAGGTGAATGGTGCGTTTCGCTCGGCGGTCCTCGCTCAACGCACCCTACTTGCTACACTTGATAACACGTCCGAAGATTACCGCGATGCATTTGCGACAATGGTCGAAACGCTGCGCTTCGAACGATGAAATCATGGATATCACGTTGATGGGCTTTCATCATCGCCTTGTCGCGCACGCGCCTCGCGGCAAGTAGGGGGCGGGGATTTCCCTCGATGATACCTTCGCCCTGCCATCATCGTGACCAGCGAAACCGGCCGATGCACCATTATCCGCCCTCGCTGTCCATGCGGCCGGCGAGCAGGAGGAAGGCGCTGGCGGTCCAGGTGTAGCCGGGGTCGCGGAGGGGCTCACCGGTCAGGGCGTTGTGGTTCTCGGGGAAGCCGATGCGGCTGCATGTCTCGCAGAAGCCGCGTGCGATGCGCGCGGCGAGGGCGTGGGCGCCGACCGATTCCAACCCGAGCACGATCAGCAGCGTCGAGGGGCCCCACACCGGCCCGCGCCAGTAGCCATCGGGGGTGTACATGGGGCTGTCGGGGTGTTCCGTCGCCACACCGTGGTCAGTGATGAAGGTGGCGATGCGCTCGGTCAGCTTCGTGGCGATCTCGGCCGGCAGCCGCTTGCCGAGGACGATGGGCATGCAGTCGACGAGGCTGCGCGAGGTGACCGGCTCATCCTCGGGCAGCTTGATGCCGACGAACTGCTCACCGTTCCAGAGTTGCTCCAGCACGTCGGCGGTGAGGGCATCGGCCTGCTTCGCCCAGCGCTTCGCCTTCGCACTCGAGCCGAGGCGCTGATGCTGCGCTGAGATCCACGCACTCTGGCGGACAAGGAAGGCGTTAAGGTCCGGCGCGATCAACGGTGAACCGCGGTGCAGGATCGTGCTGTTGTCCCAGCCCGAATCGTTGCCGTGCAGGTAATGGCAGAGCTTACGACCGGGGTAGCGGCGGTGATCGAGCCACCATCGGGTGAACCGCTCGATGGTGTCGAGCAGCGCGCGGCGGCGGGCGGGCGTGAACCATCGCGGCCGATGTCGCGCCAGCTCATCCATCAGCACACCCTGCACCGGTGGCTTGCTGAAGTTGTAATGCTTGAACACATCCCCGATGTAATCCGGATACGCCCCGTGCTCATCCTGGTGATCGGCCACCACCATGATCTGATCGAAGGCGAGCTTCGAATCTGCGCCGGCAAGGGCCACGGCGTTGAACACGTTGTCCCAGCTCCACACCCCATCCATCCAGTTGAGGCTCATGAACGTGGCCTCGCGCTTGAGCTGGCCGCAGGGGTGCATCGTGGCCGACCACAGCACGTAGCCCGCGAGCGCCCGGGCCGGCTCGAGGGCCGCGGGCACCTCAGGCAGCCCTTCGTTGAAGCTTTGCAACGCCTCCACCGCCGACCGCTCGAGGGCATCGAAATCGGCCCGTGAGCGGTCGACCCAGGTGCTGGTGAATTCCTCGATGGCCAGTTCCCACGCGGGCCCTTCAAGGCGAACCTCAGCGCGGCTGAAGTGCTCACCCTCCCACTGCCCATGCAGTGTCGGTTCGGCCCCCTCGAGGGCGATGATCTCGTATCGCCGCAGGGCCCCGCGAAAGTTGATGGCGAGGCGGCCGGGCCCATCGTGCGTGGCGACGGTGGGGGCCTGCGGCTTTTCGGGGATCGCCGCGGTGAGCAACAGCCCGATGCCCCGGCCGCGCAGTCGTACTGCATCCGTGGCCTCGAGTGCGATCTGCACCTCACCCTCGCCGCGCTTGGGCCGAAGCGTGAGCAGGGAGGGCGTCGCCGTGGCGGTGTGCTCGATGACCTCGCCATCGCGAAGCAGGTCGATGCGGAACAACTCGCGCTGCACCAGTGGCCGGCCATGCAGCGTCCGCAGATACAACCCCGGCCCGACCACTTGGTAATGCGGGCGGGGGTAGGACAGCGCCAGCCAGCATCCCCGCCGGGAGAACGGCGTGGCGGTGAGGTCGAGGGTGGGGGTGTGGGTGCTCATCGCAATATCCGGGTGCTGCACATGGGTCCTGCTGCGGCGTAGCCACATCCTGATGGCCGGCATCCTGAGTTCGCCGCGGCGGCGTCAGCACCATATCACAAAGCGACAGCGCCGGGGCTGACACTTCGTAGTCCGCAGTGATACCTCGCCGCGCCAACGAAAAAGCCCGGCCACCGCGCGGGCGGCCGGGCTGCTGTCAAGGGCGATTGCTGATCAACGCACGCCTGAGGGCGGCGGCGGTGAAAGTGGTCAGTTCCGGCCCCGGCGCCGCATCAGCAGAACGGCGCCACCCACGCCGAGCAGTGCAAGGCTGCCCGGCTCGGGGACGATGGTGAAGTTGACACTCGTGTTGCCAGGATTCGCACTATCACCATATTGGCCGCCGACCCCCTCGAAATCGAAGGCGAGCTCATACTCGCCCGGCTCACTGAAGCCCCAGACCCAGTGGGTATGACCCCATTGAGCCCATTCGCGCTGGAAGTCGCCCTCACTGGTGTCATAGAGGGTTTGATCAGGGGCACCGAAGGAGTCGAGATTCCACATGGCGAACTCGGCCCCATCCGGCTTCTGCGAATTCTCCCAGTCGACGGTGAGTTGAAAACCATCGAACTGGTCGATCGTCTGTTCGTCAGCATCGAGCTCTCGAAGCCGGGTACGAATGCCCAGGTCCGGTCGCCCATGCTCTGCCGAGGGGCCGATGGTGTAGAAGTCGATCCCGTTGAGCGAACGTGGGGTGGGTGTAGCGGCGTAAACGGTCAGTGTGTTGAAATCGTAATCATTGTCGCTGCCTCCCACACCGCCGGCGGGGCCGGCAAAGGGCGAGTCGAGGCCGGTCGCCTCGGTGTTTCCCTTGGTGCGCATGACGACATCCCAGGCATCCTGTTCACTGTTGTAGAACCACGTGAGGTCCGCTGCGCCGCCGGTGAGCTCGATATCGCCGGCGAGGGCCCCGCCGCCGGCGCCAATTGCGATGGCAGCGGCGAGTGCAGCTTGAGTGGCGGTGCGTGTTGGTGTTTGGCTCATTGCAGAAACTCCTTTCGAGACATCGGGTTTGTGAGTACCGGCGCGGTGCCGGTGCTGGGGTTGGCCAACCGTCGGCATTGTAGCGACTGATATCGCATTATCAATAGTCCGCGGCTCGCCGGGCGAAAATTTGTTCAACTCGGCAACAAAACCCACGCCGCTTCGCTATGAATCGCAGTGTCAGCCGCCGGGCTCACCCCGCAGCGGGCCATCAAGTACGCGGCGATCGCCCGGCCACCGCGAAGCATCGCCTTCGGGGTCGCCACGCAACGCCGCCGGGAGCCGGCGATGCAGGTCGAACAGCTTCTGCCGGTCACGTTGGCGGGTCGGGAGCGCCTCCGCGGCCAAAAGGTCGAGTGTCAACGGGGCCTTGCGTCGGTCACCGCGACGCCCACGCCAGTCCACGGGCAGATGTTGAAGCGATTGGTGCCATCGACGCCCGAAGTGATACTTGCCACCGGGATCGCCGGTGATGCGCTGCCTGCCGGCATCGAGTTCAATCCGCATGTTGTCAAGGGTATTCAATCCCTGTGGCGTGAGTGTTTCGAGCCGGCCGAGGTAAAGCAGTTCAATGCCCTCCACGTGCCGCATCAGAGGGTCTTTGAGCCCATCACGTCGACCGCGCTCTGTCCGCTTCGCGATTGCTTGCCAATCCCATTCGCCGTGGTGAAAGCCCACCAGGGCGAGCATCGGCTGCCCGGTGCTGAAACCATTGATCACCACATGCGTTTCAGGGAAAACCTGTTGAAACGTGGCGGCGATCGTTTCAAACTGCTGCGGCGTCAACTGATACATCGCCAGCCATTGGCAGAACACACCACCATCCCGCAGGGCACCTCGTGCAGCGATGAAATGTTCAATACTGTACAGACGCGCTTCGCCAGGCCCCCACGGAAGGTAGAGGTCGCCCACGATCACATCGTAACGTTGCTGCGTGGCAGCGATATACGTGCGACCATCTTCGATCACGATCCAGCTTCGGTCATCCTCGAACAGCCCGTTGTTGTACTCGGCGAAATGCTTGCGCGCCAGGTCGGTAACCAGCGGCGACAGTTCAATGGTCGTCAGGTCCTCCACATCGCCATGCGACAGGGCGGCGCCGGCGGTGATCCCCGTTGCCAGGCCGATCATTGCCACCTCCCGTGGCTGCGGGTGCAGCATCAACGGCAGATGGGCCTGCCGCTGTTGGTCCCACCGGACGCCTGTCCCCCCGAGCATGTACTGATTGGACATCAACAGCGCGCGGTGGCCATCCCGCTGTTCGATCACGGCAACAGTCCCTTCCCGGCCACTGCGATGATCGATCAGGTTGAATCCCATATGTGGGTTCACCAGTGGCATCTGTTGCAGCCACGTCGAGACGATAAACAGGCTCACCATCAGGGCACCGCCGGTGGCCAGCCACGCGCGGCGGCTTGCGTCGACGGCCTGGCCAAGCAGCACCACCGCCAAGACCGCATACATCAACCCCACCGTCCCGATGGTCACGTGCGGCCCCAGCCATGGCAGGAGGCCTCGGTAAGCAATCTCGGCCCCCAGCAGCCCGCCAAGGCCGTTGGCTGCCAGCAACCAGCCCCAGCGGCGCCCATACGGGTCCGCGCCGGCATCGGACAGCCATGCGAGCGTGCAGGGAAAGACCAGCGCGGCCAGAAGCACCGCCGGCCCGAGCGTAAGCAGGACCAGCAGCGTCAAATGCGCCATCCATGCCGGCAGGGTGGGCATCGGGGATACATCTCCACCGCGCTCGATCACGAGAAAAAAGAAGACAGGGGTGAGCACGGAGAACAGACCGGTCAGTGCGAGTACCCAGGGGAACGCGCGTTCGGCCGAGCCAAACCATCGTGTCACGACCGGGGTCGCAAGCGCTCCCGCCGCGAGCAGTGCGATGATGACCATCAGGATGGCCGCAGGAGCATAGAACGACAGCGGTGCGATCAGCATCACCACCTGAAGCGCGGCGACTTCGAACGCGAGGATGCCGAACCCTGAGACAAAGGCGATGAAGGCCGCCCAGCGCTGCACGCCGCGCACCCCGGCGGGCTGTCGAGCGGGTGCTTGTGGTGTCAGCCCGGGAGCCGGGTCCGCCCGGTCCAGCCCGACTGCAAGGGCCACCACCAGCAGATTCATCACCACGGCCGCCCACATCGATCCGCCGGAGCCAAGTGTCTGCAGCAGGATGAGCACGGTCACCGTCAGCCCGAGCACCCCGCCGACCGTGTTCGCCCCGTAGAGCCACAGGCCGTGTCGGCCCAACCGCGCATGCCCTCGAAGTATCGCCGCGCCCAGAAACGGCAATGTGGCTCCCATGGCTGTTGCCGGCGGGAGCACGACCAGGATGGAGGCGAGCAGTTTCACCAGGCCGCCACGCCAGTCCTGGAGCGACTCCTGGCCAAGCGCCGGCCACAGCCCCTGCGTCCACCAGGGAAGGAGGATGGCGGGCATGCTCAGGGCGATCACGGCTGCATCGGCGGCCGCCACCCAGCGCCAGGGCCTTCGCACGCGTGGCAGCAGCCATGCCGCAACAGCAGCGCCGATCGCGAGGCCGAGGAAAAAGCAGCCGAAGACGCGGGCCGCTGATTCATGGCTG
>PUNN01000044.1 GCA_003552605.1 Phycisphaeraceae bacterium | reverse complement strand
GCTCCGCAATGCGGGTCTGGACCATCACGTCCAGGTTCGATCCGTGCTGGGCAGTTCACGCGTCACCCCACGCACCCGACGCGGCGTTGAGCTCGAGGACGGTTTTGTTGAACACGATGATGTCGAACGCCTTCTGGACCTGCTCGGCCCACAACGCCATTTCTTCGATATCTACGTCACCCCTGACTCCTACGGTGCATTCCAGACGCTCCGTCGGGAACTGGTGAAAAGGGGTTACCGGTATAACGTTCGGCCTTACGAAGGGCGCGGTGGCCGGATCACATTTACGCCGACGGCCAGCCCGCTGCCGGTGCAGTGATTGGGGCCGCCATCACACCCATCGAGTTACGCTGTGTCAGCTTTCCTTCCCGGGCCCCGGAAGGATATCACCGCCGTGATTGCTCGCGCCGGCCCGGGCCGCCTGAGGCAGCTTACTCCGGCTCTTCCATCCGCCGATACGTGCGGCCGTCGAGGATGAGCCGGTCATCTTCAACAGTCACCTCGAGCGCAACGGGCAGTTCATTCTGCGGCGGCTCGATAGCGATCCGCTCATCACCACCGGCAGGCAGCGTCACCCTGCGGCTGATAAGGCTGTCGGACCCGGGCTTCTCGCGCTGTCCGAGAGCGAGTTGGCCATTGGAATCGATCTGATAATCCACGACCCTGCGCAGCCGCACCGTCCCAGCCTCATCAAAGTGGCGGCTGACTTCGAGGCGGCCGGTGCGTGTAAAATGAAGCTCCCCGCGCACATGCCCGCCTTCAAGAAAAGCGGCGTCGTAAGGTCCATCGTGCTGCACCCACCTGCCCGCGAGGCGCCGGGCGAGCGCTTCGCCCCGGCCATCATCGGGCTCGGCAATGCTCAGCGGCTCGGCATCGCCAAGGTCCCGTTCCCTTTCGGGCAGGCTCGGTACGACCAGACCCTCAAGCTCATCATCTTCGGGTTCTTTCTCTTCAGGGATCGGCCATGGGGTTAAAGGGACATCGCGAATCGGGATGCCATCATACACGGCGCCGGGTTCCGCATCGGCATCGGCAAGGTGCTCATCGCCGTTCGCTGGGTCCAACGTGTTGGCCGTGTCCCCGGCATTACCATCCGTCCGTTGCTGCCCGGTCGTAGTTGCGTTACCGGTGGGCACATCCTCGTGATCAGTGGCCGCCTCGGAGACATCCGAATCCTCCTCCTGGGCCACTGAAGCGGCCTGGTCTTTCGGCCCTTCTGCTGTGTCACCATCATGATCCGTATGCTCCCCGTTGGCATCCTGCCCATCCGCTTCTTGTTCGTCGGCAGGGGCATCTTTCTCGCCTTCCTCACCGTCCTCCCCATCGGAGGCGAAGTCATCGATGCCCGTGCCCGGCATCGCATCATCCTTGCCGCGCTCTGCGTCCACGGCTTCCGATGCATCGCCCCTTTCAGTGCTTCCCTCTGGCGCCTTACCTTCAACGGTATCCGTGGCAGACCTCGTGGCCTGAGGCATATCCGAATCTTCTTTCGCCGCGGCATCCTCCGGCTGCTGCGGCTCGGAGGATTGCAGTGGGGGTTCTGGTTCAACCTCGGCTGGCACGGGTGTGCGCTCCTGTGCTGGCCGGGGGATGCGATCGTCGCGTTCTTCCCCTTGACCGATTGATGGCGGTGTCTGGCGTTGTCCTTCTGGCGCCTGACAGCCGGTGAAGGTGGCTGCTGCGATACCCAATGCCGCAAGCAGGAAAGTAAATGGCACACTCGAGCGGGCACTCTGCCCGTTAGCATACGCTTCAGAGAATATATTCCGCATGGCTGACTTCCTTTACACTCGTATCCCGAGGCTCGATGCAGTGGCGTTCGCTCAGGGCAGCACGCGCTGCTGTTCATCGAGTAGTTCCAGGCCGATATTGAAACCACGCTGGTCCACGAGTCGGCGCAACTCGGAATACGCCTCAATATCCGCAGATGGCTTCAGCATGATCACGACATAGTCGCTCCGAGCGTCATAAAGGGCGAGCAATTCCCGCAGCGCTGCGTGGCGATCGGCCTTCCGAGGCTGACTCAACCAGATCGCCGACTCTTCATCATCGGGCCGGCCGATGCCGATCCGGTCACCGCTGACCTCCAGCAGCACGGGCCGACGCTCGATGTCATCCTGGATCAAATACGTCAGCCGCGGATTACGGCGGCGCTGCTCGATCTGCTCATGAAGCTTATCCGCCTCCCGACGGGTGGTGATGATCTTTTCGAAGCGCTGTTGCAACCGCTCCCACTCGGGTGAGTGTTCCATCTCGTCTTGACGGCGTTCCACTTCCTGCTCGAGCTCGACGGCTTCTTCCTGCAATTCCACCAGTTCCGCGATGGCCTGTTCAAGTGCGGTGCGGTCAAGCCCGCCGGCTTCGGCCAGCCGGGCAGTGCGCCGCGATGCCCGCTCATACTCGGCCTCGAGCGCGGCAGAGCGCTCCTCAAGGGTTTCGATCTCCACCTGCGGCACCTCCGCCTCCTCCTTCGCGTGTTCCTGTTGATCCGCCTTGCCCACATGAGCGGCGAGATCAAGAGCCAAGATCAACGTGACCAGGATCATGATACCCATGACCGTAGTCATCACATCCTGAAAGGAAAAGAGCGTCATCACCGCTCCGCGACTTTCACGTCGCCTGCGACTCATCGCGGTCTCCTCGCATCATGCCCGCACCGCCCGAGCCACTGTCGCGCAGCCGTAGCCGGGTAACTACACGGCGCTGGCACCAATCCTGGAACTCATCCAGCATGCGTTCCTCGTTGCGCTTGATCATTGTCAGAAGCAGGTGGATGAACACCGCTGCGACCAGCGCTTGGAGGGTGGTTTCGAATGCGGTCGCCAGGCCACCGGTCACCGATTGCAGCGCCGGCCGCAGCGCTTCGGATTCGGTCGACTCAGCCAGGATATCGCCGAAGGAGCCAATTGCCTGGGTCAGCCCGAGCACCGTGCCGATGAACCCGAGCACAGGAATCGCCCAGATCAGACCACGCACGACCGTGTAACTGGATTCGACCATCCCCTCATCGGCTTCGGCCTGACTCTGGAGCACATCATCGACATCGCCCACCCGGCCCATGTTGCGCAGGTTGGCCAGGGCAAGTTGCAGGCGGTTGGCCAGCATGAAATGGCGGGGATCATCCACCTGCTCGTGCAGGCGGTCGAGCACGCGGTCGACGGTAGACGGGGAAAGAAAGAAGTCCGGGTCATCCGGGACGATGTCCAGTTTCCGCGCCCGGCGCTGGAGGCGGATCTTGAGCGCCTTGATCAGCAGAATCATCAATGCCCAGGCGGAGAAGAACACCGTAGCGTAAGGCACCCAGCCGCGTTGAGTGAATGTCTCCCAGAACCAGCGACCCTCCAGCGGAATCAGCGCGGCATAGAACCCCACCGCCAACAGTCCCGCCAGCACCAGCGACAGCAGCGGCCCCGGTTGGGTGAAACGCCCGGCCGGAAAGCCCATCCGCTTTTCGATATCCATCCGGGCAAAGCATAGGGGAGGATCGAAGGAACCTTCATCATGGGCAGCGGTGGTGGTCATCGCGGTTCAACCTCCGGCCCTGACAGTGGAGCGATACGTCCGATTGTTCCAGGCGAGCATTTCTGCAAGTCCCAGTCCGGTTAATGCGAAAAGAGCAACCAGAATGATCATGAGGCGCAATGCAAAAAGGGTGATCTGAAATCCCGTTGACGGCGGCAGATCGCGCGCCAGAGCGGGAGCCAGTTCCACCTCGGCGCGCCATGCCGCGGTGACGAGAAGCACGAAGCCGATGGTCAGTGCGGTCGGAAACAGTGCCACCAGCCACCGCACACCCATTGCGAGCCCTTCGATGTGGCGGGGGTTGATGCTGCACAGGCCACAGATCCCGGCTGCCAGGGCGATGCCATAGCTGAGCAGGACGAGGACCGCGGCGAAGACCAGCGCCGGTGGCTGTTCGAATTCACCTGGCGCATCCAGGGCGTGAAGAATCATCGTGAACAGGCCCAGAAGCGCAGCGGCTGCAAGCACACCTCCGCTGATGGCCTGCCAGATGCGCAGTTCGGCCCGGTCGGGCGTCAGCGAACGGTTGATCGTCGTGGCCCAGAGTGTGGCGACTGTGAGCCCCATCAGCATGAGGATCATTCCTTCGGCGGTCAGCACCTGACCTTCCGCCATCTGGCCGATCAACATCAGAAACCACAGACCGCCCAGGGCAAGCATGGGGATGGCTCGGCCATGACCGTGTGCAAGGGCCGGCAGCATGCAGCAGGTCAATCCTGTCAACAGCAGCAGAATGGCGCTCAGGGTACTTGCCCCCGTTTGTGGGAGGTCCCACCAGAAGACCGTCTCACCTTCGCCGACAAACGGGATATGCATCGCCACCAGGATCGCCGCCCCGCAAACGATACCGGAAGCGGTGAAGATCGTGTTCAGGCTCCGCGCCGATGCGGCCATCGCCGGTGTGTATTCCCTGCCAAAGTCGGGCGATGGGCCGGGCTGGGCAGCGCTTTGCCGTGTCGATGGCAAACGTGTCAATGGCAAACCCGACTGGTCCAACCGGATCCAGTCGTTCAGGCCGCTACGCCAGACCAAGTCTGTCGGGCCAATCTCACCGGACCGGGACAGGCCCACCACGGTCGTGGTTGCCATCGGCCCCCGCGGTTTGCCGTCCATCGCCACGTACCACTCGACATCGGCAAGGCTGGCAGGGATGGCGGCATCATCACCGGCCCCACCCGCGATCGGTTCGGTCGTGAGGGGGTGGCCTGCGGTGCCATCCCCATCCGCTCCGGCCGCGGCCTGGGACGCGGCGGCCTGCAAACCCGCAAGCGAGGGGCCATCCCCGCTCGCTGTTGCGCTGGCGGGGGCGTGCCCGCGTCGGGGACTGCGGCGGGGAAACAGATCCGCATCATCACCCGCACGGGACCATGTCGTGCGGTCCTCCGACAGTTCATGCGCCCGGGTCACCTGGCCCCGCCGGACCATGCGTTTGAGGTCATCATCGGTGAACGGACCGAGCACACGGCCGCGGAACCGCACGTACCGGCGTGTATCGCCCTCGCTCATCAATCATTGCTCCCTTCCAGGTGCGGCGCGTACAGCACGAGTGTGGCAGCGGGCAGTTCCGCCGCGGCGGTGTCAACCTGCATCTGGCCACCGTCAACATGGCCGATCCGCATAAACGACCATTCAGCCGTATCCCCCTCGGTGAAAACCTCGAGCCGGCCGTCGGAGAGCCGCTGCGCTTCACGCGTGGTCAACATTTCTATCCCCTCATCGCCTTCCCATAGCATTCCCACTGGGCGGCGCTCGACCATGTCGAGCTTGATCTGGTGTTTCCACTCCTGCTGCGCTTCTTGCAACGGCTCAAGCTCTGGCATCCGTGCGAATCGGCGTTCCGCCGAGGACCGCTCGTTGTCCGCAACATCATCGGCGGGGTCCATCCAAGGCGCTTCAGTGTCGATTCCCTCAAGACGGCGCTGCCAATCATCCAACTGCCGGCCGGGCTCGAACTGATCGAGCGGGGGCCAGCCGAAGTCGCTGTGCCAGTCGAGCAATCGCTGGGCAATCGCTGCGCGAAGTAAGACATCGATTTCCTCATGCTCCATGAGCATGGCCAACAGATCGAGGTAGAGGGTCTCCCACGCTTCGTAGTGATCCTCGACGTGGTCGCGTGCCTCGGCAGCGAAACCCCGCTGTGGGGCCGGTTGCGGGTCCGGTGGGCCATCAAAGGCATCCGGGGCCAGTTCCGTGCGCGGCACCTCCTGCAATCCAACCACCTGCGCCTCGCTCAGCACCGCGCGCAGTTCCCACCCGCGCGGCGAGAGCAGGTCCCGCACGCCGCCGCGATCACGCAGGTAATAGCGTCGGCCATCCACCGTGTCGACGATGTAGAGCCCCGCGATCATGTCGGCCGACAACAACCGGTCGAGCGGGCTGCGAG
>PUNN01000024.1 GCA_003552605.1 Phycisphaeraceae bacterium | reverse complement strand
GTACAGCCGCCTCAACCGGCGCCGCCACGAGCGCGACACCGAGCATCGTTCCGATCACATACGTTCTCATTGCCGTTCTCCCTGAAAGGACCTCCGGCTACACATCAGCAAAGAGCAGCCGGTTCATCTTTTATACCTCAGAAAGAAGCCCCTGTCCATAGCTTTCGCATTTTTGGCGCAAAATACCGATATCAAGTCTTCTCCAGCCACCTTGGTTGAATGGCGAACTGCGGCGGCGTCGGGGCGACCCACATCTATGGGCGGAGTGAAAATCTCGTCTGTGGCAGCGACAGGTCCACCGTCCTGGACTGAACCTGGTTTCAGCGGCCACAATGTTACGAGGCAAACCACTGCAATACATATGCTTGCTCCAATCGCCCCCGTGAGGGGTGGCCCCTTCTTCGCCCTTCTGTCGCCACTTGACCCAAGCCGCTGCGCAGCAGGCATGCCCCTTCCACCGTAAACGCACACCGGCTATGCTTGCCAATGTATGGCTGACTCACTGTCAACCCGTGGCCGCAGCCTGGATGTGGGGGCGGTCGGCATCGAGCGGGAGGGCCTGCCGCCGTTCGACGCCGGGCCGATCGACCTGCGCCGGTGGTTCGCCACCGACCGCGTTGCCCTGCCACTCGAGATCGAGATCGGCTCAGGCAAGGGGACATTCCTCGTGCAGCAGGCCGCCCTCACGCCGCAGGTGAACTACATCGGCATCGAGTACGCCCGTGCTTTCTGGCGATACGCGGCCGACCGCTGTCGCCGTCACGGGCTGGACAACGTGCGGCTGGTGCATACCGAGGCGGACCTCTTTCTTCGCAACTACGTGTCCGATGCCTGCCTTCGCTGCGTGCACATCTACTTCCCCGATCCCTGGCCGAAGAAGCGGCATCACAAGCGTCGACTGATCCAGACACCCTTCCTGCACACCCTCGCGCGGGTGCTCGAGCCCGCCGGTGACGTTCGCATCGCCACCGACCACACCGGCTACTTCGAGTGGATGCTCGAACATGTCGCGGCGGTGGACGACCTGTTCGAGCAGTTCCCCTTCGACACACCCCGGGCCGCGGGCGAGGGCGAGCTGGTGGGAACCAATTTCGAGCGCAAGTACCGGCGCGAGGGCCGGCCGTTCTCGGCAATGGTGCTGCGCAAGCGCGGCCAGTGAGAACCGCCAGCAACAGCATCTGGTGCTGACGATCGCCCCCGCAGCCTCCCACCATGGCAGATGCATGCCCCCCGATCGGGCTGCTATCGGGGCGGGGCCTGTGCCGGGTGGAGGACACATGTGGCGGGGTCCCCTTGCAGCCAGAAAAGGTTGGCTGGCTGCGTCAGCGGTTTCCGGGGGTGTCCGCAGCCCATGGCCATGCGGCCCCCGGGGGTGCAGGACGCCGCGAGCGCCGCGCGGCCTCGTATGGCCATCTGGCTGAAGACCCCCGGAAAGCCCGCTGACACAGCCAGCCCAGTGGTTGCCCGCCGCGGCGCGTGTCATGCGCCCGCCTGTGCCCCCCTGCCCCGCGGTGGTATGCTCACCCGCATGACGCCCATTACCCTCCGCAAGTTGCGCAAGGTCTTCGGCTCGACCGTGGCGGTGGACGATGCGGACATCACCATCGAGGCCGGTGATCTGTTTTTCCTGCTCGGCCCGAGCGGCTGCGGCAAGACGACACTGCTGCGCATGCTTGCGGGATTCACGGAGCCGACGGCCGGCCGCATTTTCCTTGGCGAGCATGATGTAACGGACCTGCCGGCCAACCGCCGCAACACGGGGATGGTCTTTCAGGGCTATGCATTGTGGCCGCACATGACCGTGGCGCAGAACGTGGGCTTCGGCTTGCAGGTGCGGCGGGTCGGCGGTGCTGAGCGAGAGAAGCAGGTCAATGCTGCGCTTCGGATGGTGCAGATGGGGCAGTATGCCGATCGGCGGCCCAACGAACTCTCTGGAGGACAGCAGCAGCGGGTGGCGCTGGCGCGGGCGCTGGTGGTCAAGCCGACGGTGCTGCTGCTGGACGAGCCGTTAAGCAATCTGGATGCCAAACTGCGTCTCGAGATGCGCGGACAGATCAAGCACCTGTGCAAGCAGTCGGGCATCACCGCCGTGTATGTCACCCACGATCAGAAAGAGGCACTGAGCATGGCCGACACGGTGGCCGTGCTCGATCATGGCAAGGTGATGCAGGTGGGCACACCGCGCGAACTCTACGTGCAGCCGAGAAACCGCTTCGTCGCCGACTTCCTCGGCGAGACCAACTTCATTCAGGGCCGGATCAAGGGCCGGGACAACGGTCGCGTGCTGATCGACTGCCCCGCCGGCCGACTGGTATCGAGCACGTTCGCCGATGATCTGCCCTCGGATGGTGATGTCACCTGTTCGATCCGGCCGGAGGCGATCCGCCTGCTCGGTGAAGGCGAGCCGGCACCGGAGAACGTGCTGACGGCACGGCGGCGAGAGGTGATCTATCTCGGTGAGATGGCTCAGCACCTGCTTCGCATCGGCGGCGATGTACCGGTCAAGGCCTTCGAGTTGAACCCACGACTGCTGCCTGAGGCCGGCGAGACGCGCATCGCATTCGAGCCGCGGGATGTGGTGATCCTGTCGGACTGAAGCGGTGCATGGGCCGTCGCGCTGCGCCCAAACCTTGATTTTCATGCATTTTCGAGCGGTGTTGCATGGCTGAAGCGAGCGAGAACACACCTGAACCGGCGGAACCGGATGGCCCACCGCCGCATCCGACCGCCGCGGATGCCACAAGGGGCATCGACTTCGGCGATGGTCTGGTGCTGCCGATGGACCGCATCGCGATGACTGCGAGTCGAGCGGCCGGGCCGGGCGGACAGAACGTCAACCGCCGCGCCACCCGTATCACGCTGCGGGTGGCGATGGCCGATCTCGAAGCGCTGATCGGTGCTGAGGCGGCGCATCGGCTGCGGCGCCTTGCCGGTGGGCGCATCACGGAGTCTGATGAGTTGCTGCTGCACTGCGATGAGCATCGCACGCAGGGCGCCAATCGCCGCGCCGGCATCCAGCGGCTGGTCGAACTCGTGCGTCAGGCGCGCACACGTCCGAAACGTCGTATCCCGACGCGAACGCCGCGATCGGTCAAGCGTCAGCGTCTCGAAGGCAAGCGAAAGCGTGCCGCGATCAAGCAGCAACGTCGCCGACCACGGGGTGATGAGCAGCGATGAGGGCCTGACAGGACCGAATGCGGAGAGGCGAGGGATCGTGATTCAAGCCATGTGGTGGCGCGGCCCGATAAAAAAAATTCGCACGAAGAAGGGGTTGACTGTTGACTTTCTTCGACCATAGCGGTTACAGTTGAGTGTAGCTCCGAGCGCGATTCGATTTTGAAAGGAGACGCCATGGCTAAGAAGAAGGCTGCTAAGAAGAAGGCCACCAAGAAGAAGGCCACCAAGAAGAAGGCCACGAAGAAGAAGGCCACGAAGAAGAAGGCTTCAAAGAAGAAGGCTTCCAAGAAGAAAGTGGCCAAGAAGAAGTGACTCGATGCCGGCGATGAGCCGGCCACCGTGCCGGGCCGCTGCGGCGGCCCGGCGAACAGCTTCACGAATCGTTTCCCGTTTCGTTTCACGCCAAAGCCCGTCGCTCCGAACTTACCCCGACGGGCCAAACCTCAAATTTCGACTCAGCGCCACGGAGCTAAACCAGATGAAAGACGCCCGGCCCGACGGTCGGGCGTCTTTCTTTTTACACAGCGGCCCGACGGCAGCGACGACGACCGCCCGGGACACATAAGCCGCTTTCATACAACAAATTACGCTCCCCGTACCGCAGCAGAGAACTTGGGCAGGTGGCGCACCCGCCGATCACAGCTCACCGCAACGGCACTGCGGCGGCGGCGAAGGAAACAAACGCCTTTCGATGGGCGGACACCCCTGCCGGGCCGCCCTTCATGCGCTGTCGCAACGTCGACAGCTATGAGCAGGTGTGAGTGGTCGACTCATCGTCGTACCCACCGCTCCCCAATCCGCTGCATATATCGCGTGGCACAGCCGGGTGGGATGACGGTGTCGGCACGATCAGCGCACGCCGGCGAACTGAGCCAGCATCGCCTGGCCCACGCGCTGGCTCTTCTCCGGGTGGAACTGCACCGCCGCCAGCGTCCCACGGCGAACCGCACTACAGAACGTGATCCCGTAATCGGTGCTCGCACTGACATGAGACGGGTCGGCCGGCTCGGCGTAATAGCTGTGTACGAAATAGACCGAGGGGGCAGCCCCCTGACCGGCGAACAGCGGATCATCCACACGATAATCCAGCCGGTTCCAGCCCATATGCGGCACCTTCAACCGCCCCGGTCCGAACGCTTCTCCCTGGAATCGCATTACCCGGCCGGGCAGCACGCCGAGCCCCCGCACCGGTTCATCCGGCGATGGGGCATCCTCCTGTGAGCATTCAAACAGCAGTTGAAGTCCCAGGCAGATGCCCAGGAACGGCCGGCTTGTGGCAAGGAAGTCGTGAATCGGCTCGATCAGGCCTCGCTCGGCCAATTGCAGCATCCCATCGCCGAACGCGCCGACGCCCGGCAGCACCAGCCGATCGACCTCGAGCAGTTGTTCCGGAGCCGTGAGGATACGAGCCTCGGCGCCGAGATGCTCCAATGCCTTCTGCACGCTGCGAAGGTTGCCCATTCCGTAGTCGACAATGCCGATCATGTAACGCCGCGCCTCCGGCCCCGTATTTCAAGCACTTCCCAGACCGATGGTACCGCCTCCTGGGGCAGATGCGCGATCCGGGGGCAACGTGCCAGAGCGGGGCAGAGTCCGGAGAAATCAACTTGCCGCGCGGGCGGTCGCAGGCACAAACGGTGCCGACCGTCCACCACCCACCACGGCAGAACCGATCCGCACAGGCCAGCCGGCTACCACCATGCCACCATGCCGACCGTTACTGCTTCTGGACGATGATCTCAACGCGGCGGTTTCGCGCCTTGCCCGCGGCCGACTCATTGCTGGCCACCGGTTCATCCGGGCCGCGGCCGACCACCCGCATCCGGTTGCCCGGCACGCCGCGCTCGGAAAGGTAATCGCGAACCGTCTGCGCCCGCGCTTGCGAGAGGTGGTGATTGTCGCGCCACCGGTCAGCGGTAGCGCGGATCGGGTCGGAATCGGTATGGCCGACGACCCGGATCGTGCCGCGTGGATAACGACGTTGCAGTACATCGGCGACTTCACTGAGCGTGCGGCGAGCGGCATCGTTGAGCGAAGCGCGGCCGGGTGCGAAGAGGATGTCACCGGGTACGCGGACGGTGACCTCGTCGCCATCGCGCTGCGTGTCGACGCCGCGGATGCCCTCGAAATCGCCGAGCGGCCCCTCCGCCGGCCGGTCGGCCTGGCCGCGCTGGCCCTGCTCACGCGCGGCCCCGAGCTCGGCCTTGGCTCGCTCAAGCTCGCTGCGCAGATCGGCCAGTTCACGGCTGAGCCGGGCATTCTCGTCGTAGGCCCGGTCGAGCCGCTGCTGCAACTCGGTGTTCTGATGCCACAGTTGCCGCTCGGTCGTGGTGGTGCAGCCGCCGAGGACCGAGACGGCGGCAAAGCAGAGTGTCGCCAGCGTTGTGAATCCGTTGCCTGACCATCGCGTCATGATGCACCTCGGTTTTGGAAAGGGAATCCCTGATCTCGTGACGCCGCCGCGCTTCCAACCGCGGCCGGCCGCGCCACGTTCGTCTTCATCATACCACACGCAGTCCGCGGTGGGTAGAACTACCAGGTAACGAAAGGACCTCCTGACCTGCCGCCTGAACGAAGCCTCCCTGCGAGGGCCCGGCCTCGGGTGGCGCGCTCAGCAGGGCGAACGCATGTAGCTTGGGTGGCATGGTCAGCAGCCGTCTTTCCGGGGGCGGCTGATGGCCATGCGGCGAACCCCCAATCACAGGCCGTCATGGCCATCGGCTGCGGACACCCCC
>PUNN01000041.1 GCA_003552605.1 Phycisphaeraceae bacterium | reverse complement strand
GAGACGTGTCGGCACAACGGACCGCCCCAATTGTTCAGAAAAACGCATAAACGCCTACCAAGACTTGGCCAGCCATGCCGCCGAGGCCGTTTTAGCGCCTCTAAGCGACACATTGCCGCGCCGTCCCCAATCCATCAGTGTCACAGGGCCTTGGTACAATCCCCTGGCAACAGCAAGCCTCGCCGCCGCGTAGGCGAGTACAGGTCGAGGCGGGTTTCATCAGCGCAGAGCATGCGCTCAATGCGGCATGGGACGCGGCAGAAGGGATTGAGATGCCTACACTGCCCGTTAGCCTTCTTGTGGCCAGAGGGCAGCAGTCAAGCCCAACCGCCCTCCTCAGCCTTGCCGTCCAAGCCGGCGCCAAGTAGGATAAGGCGCTTGCAGGCGCGTTCCGCGCGCTTTGGGACTGGGCGCTGGACGCGAACTGAGCGCCAGGGGATGAGATGAGCACACAATACCACGCCAAGTACTATGCCCATGAGTTGACCAGGTTTGCGCCGTCGGACGGGGTTGACCGGTTGTCCATGTCGCTTTTCGACGCCTGCGTTGACCTGAATCCGCACCAGATTGAAGCCGCCCTGTTCGCGCTGCGCTCGCCCATCGCCCCGTACCGCGACCTCGCCGTGCTGGTCGCGGCCGAGCGCTTGGGAGACGAGGCAGTGCTGGAGCTGAGCGAGCGACTGCTGGCAAGCTACAACGATCAGGAAAAGCTTTCGGGGGCGATGCTGGCCGGCGTCAGCGGACAGCGCCCGAAGCTGACCGTCGATGGCCGTGAGCGCGATGCCCTGGAATGGCGCGCCGAGACCGCCCGGACCGAGCAGCAGTGGCCGTTGCGGCAGGTGTACGAGATGGCCCTGTGGATGCAGGGGCGAAAGCCCGACTGGCAGCGCCGGTTCGGCAGCCTGCTGGATAATGAGCGCGTGGCTCCGTCGACGCTTTACCTCGGGCTGCTGACAGTCGATCGCAACGAGGCGCTTCGCGAACTGCTGGAGCCGCGGCGGGGCCGGGGCTCGGGGGAGGCTTACATCGACGAGGTGATGAGCACGCCCGTGTTCTCACGCGGTGCCATTGATGCCCGCGCTTCACTCGATCAGGAGGATGAGCGGATCACCCTCCTGCAACTGCTGGTGCGTTACCGCTGGATGGGCGTGCTCGAGCGGCATCTGCCCGAGCCGGCCCCGCTGGTGTCGCTGTGGGCCGATCGCTGGGTTCAGCAGTTTGAACTTGATGTGCTGCGTTACTGGCTCTGGCTGGAAGGCATCACCGCACCACCGGACGGCGAGGGAGCGTTCTGATCATGGAACGAGAATCAATGCCGAAAGGGATGTTCACACAAACCGCCTGCCTCCTGCTGGAAGCACCGCTGGCCATCGAACAGGTCGAGGAGGTGCTTGAAGACTACAAGCTCGAGCGCGGCCTGGGCAGTGAACATCCGTGGGAGGGGGCTGACCGGCTGCTGGTGCCCTATCGGCCCGAGGCCGATGGCTGGATCATGGTGGATGTGGTCAAACGGCCATGGCCGGATGAAATGGGCGGGGACGAGGATGATCGGAAACTGATGGCCTGTTGGATGCTCGGCCATTTCGGTTCGTTCACCCACGCCGGCAGCCTCGAGCGCGCCATCGAGCAGGCCTGGCACTGGGAGGCGGCTGAACGCGTGGCGATGCGCCATGCATCCTTCCTGCGCCTGCGCTGCTGGTACAACACCGGTGGCGATGGACACGAGGCCGAGGATGAAGCCGACCTCATGGCGCCGATGGCGGCGGAAGCGTTTACGCCCCCGCAGCCGGACCACCGCGATGCGCCCGATGAACTCGGCTGCATGCTGACACTTGCCCGCCGGCTGATGCGCCTGCCCGGTGTGTTGTGCTACTTCAACCCCGGGGGTGAGGTGGTCGCCGATGACCGCTGGTTCGACCAGGTGGTCGACACCGCCGCCGAGAGCGAGGTGCTGCCGCTGGCGTTGTGGTCGAACGTTCGGCTGTTCCGTGTCAACGATGACTGGCTGCTGATGGACACCGTGGGCAACGGGCAACTCGGCCTGCCCGATGTCGAGGCCGGCTTCCACGGGGACCATCACGACCCCAACGATGTCGGCACCATGCTGCGCCACCTCAGTTGGTACCTGCACCGGCACGGTGACATCATCGATGAAAGTGACCGGGTCGAGGGCGCCGGCGATCTCAACTGGTCTGTCCGCCGCTTTACCAACGCCCTGGTCATCCCCCCGCGGCCCTCGGTCTGCCTGCTGCCCGAAGATGGCCGCGAACCGCCGGTGCAGATATTCAACCGGCAATTGCCCGATGAGGAACGCGAAGAGGGCTTCGATGATGACGATGATGACGATGAAGGCGAGGCGTGGCGGGGATAGACATCACGGCACCTCCTCTGCCACATGCCGCACATGCCCGGCCAGCGGTGTGTCCGCGAGCGCATTGGCCAGCCGCTGATCGGCGGTCACCATCATCGAGCCGGTGCGCAGGGCGAACGCGACGTAAAGACTGTCGTAAACCGACCGGTCATAGCGCAGGGCGATGTCGAGGGCATCCGGCAGCAGATCGGAGGCGGAATGAACCAGCATCGGCATCATACGCAGGCGCTGAGCGGTGGCACCAGCATAACCAGCCGGAACATCGCCGCGGCGATGACGCTTCCAGAGTACGTTGCCGACCTCGGCGTGGATCAGGTTGGTGCATGAAGTTCATCAGCCCGGCTTAGCCATCGCTCAGTGTCGGCAGAATGCGGCTCTTCAAGAAAAAGCGGCACCAATGCACTGGCATCGATGACAAGCAACTTCATCGCTCGCGATCCTCCCGGATCAGGTCGGCACTGCTTTCAAAATGCCCGCCAACCGAGGATCGCCACTTGCGTGCATTGTCGAGAAATTCGGTTATCTTCTGCGATCCGGCCGCGTTCTCCAGCAGCAGTTTCGCCTCGGCCTCGAGCGTTCGGCCGTTCCGCCGCGCACGCTCTTCGAGCCGCTGGATGGTTTCATTATCAAGATCGCGTATCAGTATCTCGGCCATGGCAAGCCTCCGCGTGCTGTGGGGTGCCTGGATATCACAATGGTAGCCTCCGGAGGCTGATGTGCCCTCTCCACGTGCCTGCCTCCTCACGGCTCGGGTGCATGACACGTGTCGCGGAAGGCTCTCGCTCCGGGGGCGGGAGAGGGAGAAAAATCCCCCACAGCGCGTGTCATGCACCCTTACGGCTCTTGCTTGTCGCATCACCCATCGTCCCTGGTGCGCCTGTCCTCAAGCCTCAACCTGGCTGCTTGACGTGCAGAGCGTGGTCCGGGCAGGGGGGTGCCTCCCGTCACTCTCGAGCCAGCCGCCGCCGCGCTTCGGACATCGTGAAGTCGTGGGCGCTGCCGAGCCGGCCCATGCGCGCTGAGCCCGGTGTGTCCGCGGGCAGCCCGAGGCGGGTGCGGGCCTGTTCGAGGCTCAACCCCGCGGCTTCAGCGGCCTGCTGAAGGGTCATCCGGCCTTCAACCTCAAGGTCAGCCGCGCGGCGGCCCTCGCCACGGCGGTCTCGAGTGTCCTCATCCATCCCGCTGTGCTGCTCGCTGGCGCCGGCGCGGCGGGGTTCGGCCTCCGGGTCCACCTCGACTGAGGCACTGGAGAAGAAGATGAATCCTGCCGTCGCCAGGGCGACGATCAACAACGTCGTCACCCCTGTCCACGCCCGAACCCGCTGCGTGGCCCCGGCAGCGCCCAGGCCCAGCACCCACCGGCGCACCGTGCTCACCACCCACTGCCAGTGCAACGCCACGTGAACCAGCACGATCAGCACCGCCGCAGCCGCGAGCCAGAAGTGCAGGTCCCCCCACCCGTGGCGGTCCATCCCCCACAGGGCGTGGGTGCGCTGCGAACCCGGTGGCAGCACCCATCGCATGACCAGGCCGGTCACCAGCACCCCGAGCATCACCAGCGCCAGAATCAGATCGACGACAGCATTAAGCAGGACACGGTTCATATCACGGGATTATACGACACCCAGATCCTGTTTTGTTCCTCCCCCTTCGGCCAGCGCAGGCACGCCGACATGAGCCCTCGGACCATGGCCATCACCCCAAGGCGGAGGCATGTAACAGCCCCGCCGGGTGGCAAGGTCAGTGGGCTGTCTCACTTCCGGGCGCAGCCCGATGGCCATGCGAGCCCCGGGCCGCCCGGGCACCCCGTGGTCACATGGCCATCGGCCGCATTTCCCGGGGCGGCCGCTGACACAGCCAGCCAAACTGCTCTCGATACCAATCGAGCCTGCACCAGGTGTCATGATGCATCCGTGGTTGCCTCGCCCGGCCAGCGGAACGGCCCGGGCTCACTTGCCCTGGTCGATTGAGGCGAAGCCCCCCCGGAAGCCCCCCGGAAGCCCCCCGGAAGCGCCCCCGCCGGATTATCGACGTTGGTATCGCTGGCGGAAGGCCGAGGGCGGCTCACCGAACTGTTTCGAAAACTGGTCGGTGAACCGGGTGAAATAGGCAAAGCCGGCGCGGTCGGCCACCTCACTGATCTTCAGGTCGGTTTCGATCAACAACTTCCTGGCGTGGTCGAACTGCACACGCCGGATTTCCTCGCGAACGGACCGGCCGAGGGCCTGCTTGAACCGCTTCTCAAGCGTCGGCCGCGAGATCCGCACCTGTTTGAGCACATGCTCGCCCGTGATCCCATCACAGGCATGCGTGCGGATGTAGTCCAACGCATGGCGCACCTGCTCATCGTCGATGGCCAGCACATCCGTGCTCGCCCGGCCCACCACACCCCGCGGGGGGACGAGCACGGGCCGGTGCGGCGGGGCCTCACCCCCGAGCAGCCGGTCCATCAGCCGCGCCGCCTCGAAGCCCACCTGCTCACCGGCCGGATCTACGCTCGACAGCGGTGGGCTTGCCAGGGCGCCCATCAGGTCGTTGTTCACCCCGACCAGGGCGACCTCATCCGGGACCTTCCACCCTAGCTCGTCAACCAAAGTCAGAATCCGCACCGCAAGTTGATCTTCACAAGCCATCACGCCCACCGGCGTTTGCAATGAACCCACCGTCGTGGGCAATTGCTTAATGTCCCGCGAGAAACGATTGCATTGGACCCGGGCCTCGCCACAGGCGGCCTCGAACCCCGCCGCGCGCTCAGCGGCGAAGCCACCGCCATCACCGAAATAGGCCAGGCGACGAAGCCCCAACTCGAGCAGGTGCTCAGCGCCGAGCCGGCCCACAGCCGTGTTATCCACCACCACGCGGCAAATGCCTTCGGGTTGCTCGGGGATGCGTGCCGAGACGTTGATCACCGGCAGCTTCAGCAGCGCCGCCCGCTCGAGCATCGCAGCCGTGCCCAACGTGGCGATCAGGCCGCAGGCATCCGCGGTCACGGATTCGATGGCTTCCAGGCCCGAAGCGTCCCCGAATTCGATCCGCCAGACCACGTTCACCGGGCTGTAACGGCTGACGCCTTCCAGGATGCGGCGGAAGTAGTCGTATTGTGAGTCGACAAGCACGAGAAGCTTGCTGCGCCTGGAAACTGCCCGCTGCGATGTGTGCTGCTGCTCGCCTTGCAAGGCCGATATCTCCACACAATCTGGATCGCACCATCCGGCCGGTCCCGTTCCGCGAGTCCCTTCTCCGGAGCCTTATGCCGGGTCGCGATCGCCGGGAGGCAACCAGGGAAAATCATTATACGACTTCATGCTTCTCTCGTGAGGCCGCCCCACACCATATTCTTTCAATCGGCGCAAACAGGATTTTACTTTTAATGGTGGCCAGTGGCCACAGGTGGTGGTAGTTTTCAGCAGTCACATCGGCTTGGTTCAATCGTCGGGCCAGCCGGAACCACAGATCCCCTCATATGGGAGATGCATCATGAGCGTGAGAAAACCAGGATCGAACGTCACGACATTCGCGGCCATCGCGGCCGGCGCCGGACTGCTGCTCGGCGGGGCAGG
>PUNN01000113.1 GCA_003552605.1 Phycisphaeraceae bacterium | reverse complement strand
CCTGCCGGCAACGCTGCATGATCGGAAACCAGGCGGTTTGTGCCTTTTGCCCCTTTCTCACGGTTTTGGCCTGATCAATGCGCTCCTGCTCGTTCACGCCCTCGGTGGGACGGTGTATGTTGCAAGCCTTGATAACCGTGATGAAGTGGCGACCCTGCTCGGCGACCACCGCATCGAGATCCTGTACAGTTGGCCTTATCATCTCGAGGTTCTCGCCGATCCGGGGCTGTGGCGCCGGGCCGCAGCGCCGCTGGCGTGGTGTGTCAGTTCCTCGATGCGGTTGAGTGAGGATGTCGCAAGGCGGTTCAGCCGTTCCAGCGGGTGCCCCGTGCGACAGCAGTACGGTGCCACCGAAACTGGGCCGTTGTGTCTGGACAGCGATGAACTGCCTTCACGCCGGACGAATTGCGTCGGCCGGCCCCTGGATGGGGTTCACCTGAGGATTGCAGGCCCTGATGGCGTGGATGTCGGTTGCGATGTCGAAGGTATGATCGCGGTCAAGTTGGAACACCTCAGCCTGCCATGCGATGAGTTGACGGGCGATGGCTGGTGGCAGACGGGTGATCGCGGCTGTCGTGATCCGGAAGGCCGCATTCACGTACTCGGGCGTGATGCACCGTTCACCGATGAGCGAGCGCCCGCGCACCACGGCCGGGCCGGCGACTCGCAGCAGCATTAAGGTTTCGCCATGACTTCAGCGCGATCAAGTGAAGGGGCGGGCGAAGGAAGCGGATCGCTATCTGCGGCGATTCCGGACTGGACAATGCCGGTCCCGGCAGATCGGCGCTTCATCCTCGGTCTGCTCAAGGGTGAAGGTGTAGGTCCGGAAGTGATTGATGCCACCATCGAGGTGCTTGGTGCGTTTGAGGGGGTGATGCCCGTTGGCTTTGAACTTCGCGAAGGCGGGCCGATTGGCTACGCTGCGCAGCGCGAGCATGGACAGAGCCTCACGCCCGAGGTGGTCGATTTCTGCCGGGAAGTGTTCGATGTCGGCGGGGCGGTGATGTGTGGTCCCGGTGGAGGGCGGTTCGTCTATGATCTGCGTGCATGCTTTGACCTGTACTGCAAGCTGATCCCGCTTCGCCCCTTTTCCGCACTTTCCGGAGCCGGGCCGTTGCGGCCATGCAAGACGGCGAATGTCGACATCATTATCGTCCGCGAGAATACGGGCGGGCTTTACTTCGGTGAATGGGGGACGCAGAATGCCGATGGCGACGCGGCCGCCGCGTTTCAGCATTGTACCTACCGGGAACACGAGGTCGAACGCATCCTGGAGGTGGCATTCAACCTCGCCCGACAGCGGCGGGGCCAACTGGCGATGGTCACCAAGCCTGGCGGTGTGCCTGCCATCAGCGAGCTCTGGGACACGGTTCTTGAGCGTATGCGCGGTTGCGGCGATGTGCAGACGCGGACCATCGAGATCGACAACGCGGTTTACCAGTTGATCGCGCGGGCGCATGATTTTGACGTCGTCGTCTGCTCGAACATGTTCGGTGATGTGCTTGGCGATTGCGGCGGTCTGCTGCTTGGTTCGCGGGGGATGTCGTACTCGGCCAATTTCGGGCCGCAGGGGCGTGCGGTATACCAGACCGGCCACGGCGCCGCGTGGGACCTTGCCGGAAGCAACCGTGCCAACCCGCTCGGTCAGATCGGTGCGCTGGCGATGATGCTTCGTGAAAGCTGCCGGAAGCCGAAGGCCGCGGCCCTCCTCGAGCGGGCAGTCAACCGGACACTCGCCCGCGGCGTGCGCACACCCGACATCGCCACTGCCGACAGTAAGCAGGTGGGTACACGCGAGATGGGCCAACTTATCCGCGATGCAGTCAGGGAACTGATCGCAAGCGAGAGCACTTGAACATGCGGCCGGCACTTCTGCTGATTGATCTGCAATACGATTACCTTCATCAGCCCGGCCTGGACCCGCCCTCGCACACGCTGGTCCGCCATGTGGCGGACCTTCTTGGTGCGTGCCGCCAGGGCACGATCCCGGTGGCATACGCGATCACGCTCGTGCAACCTGATGGAAGCAACCGCATGCCACACTGGCGGCGGCGTGATTACTGGGCCTGCGTGGAGGGGACCGAAGGGGTGAAGATGCCTCCGGACATTGCCCCGCAACAGGGCGAAGAGGTGTTCCCCAAGCCGTTCTTCAGTGCGTTTGCCAATGTTGAGCTGTTGGCACAACTCAAACGGTGGCATGTCGACACGCTCATTTTGGGCGGGGTGCATGCGCATGGGTGCATCCGGGCCACTGTGCTCGATGCCTACCAGGCGGGCTTCGAGGTGTGGGTGGCGGAAGAGGCGGTTGGATCCTATGACCCGGTGCACGCGAGAATCAGTCGCGATTATCTCGATGGCCGCGCATGCCGATGGCTGAGTCTGGCGGCCATTCGGGCCCGGCTGGGCGCAACTAAATCAACCGCGAACGGGGGTGGTGTGTCACGAGCGTGTGGGCCGCTTCCCGTGTCGTTCATCGAGGGTGAATGGCAGGCTGCGATGGATCACAGGTTGCAGCCGCGACACGACCCCACGGACTGGCCCCACTGCCTCGCCGTGGTGCCGACAGCGACCGAGGCGGATGTCAGCGCCGCCACTTCCGCCACGGCCCGTTGTCAGAGGGACTGGGCACGGTTGCCCCTTGACCGACGTGCCGCTTATCTCGAGTCGTGGGCGGCAGCGCTGCAACGACGCCGTGACAATGCCATCGCTCTCATCGTCAGCGACCTCGGCAAGCCGGTTGTCGATGCAATCGCGGAGTTCGACTATGGCCTCGCCCTGCTCTCGGCCACGATACGCAGCACAAGGGGCGATGCATCGGCCACACCTGCTGCCGGTATCGCAGTGCATCATCGCCCTGTCGGGACGGTGGGGATCATCACGCCGTGGAACAATCCGCTGGCGCTGCCCGTGGGCAAGATTGCCCCGGCGTTGCTATGGGGCAATGCCGTGGTTTGGAAGCCGGCCATGCAGGCCCCGCGTTTGACCATGCTCCTGATCGAAGCACTGACCGAAGCCGGTTTCCCGTCGGGCTGTGTCAGCATGGTCTTCGGCGATGCGACCACCGGACAGGCGATGCTCGGCGAGCGGGCGATCACGGCGCTTTCATTTACCGGCTCGATCGCCGCGGGCCGGCAGGTGGCGCTCGGCTGCGCCCGGTATGGCAAGGCGTTGCAGGCCGAACTCGGTGGGAATAACGCGGCGGTGATCGGCCCCGATTGCGATGTGGTCGAGGCGGCCGGTGAACTCGCCGCGGCGGCATTCAGCTTCGCAGGGCAGCGTTGCACAGCCCCGCGGCGATTGATTGTCCATGCCGCGGTTGAGAAACGATTCCTCGATGCGCTCGATGAAGCCCTCGATCACCTTCTCGTGGGCATGCCCCGCGAAGCATCGACACGCATCGGCCCGGTGGTGTGCCGTGCGGCCCGGCAGCGGATCAGCCATATCGTGGCCGAGGCCGAAAAGCAGGGGATAACCATCCATCGCGGCGGCGAGGTGCCGAAGGGATATGAAGACGGCTGCTGGTATGCGCCCACCGTTCTGACCGGTGCCTCTCAGAACGCCCCCGTGGTGCAGCAGGAAAGCTTCGGCCCGGTGGTTGTCGTGCAGCGATACGACGAGGCCGGGCAGGCGATCTCCATGGTCAACGGTGTTGAACAGGGCCTCGTCGCCACACTATACAGCCACGATCCCGAGATGAAGCGCCGATTCGGCGATTCGGTTGAAGCCGGCATCCTTCGCATCAACGCCGGGCAGCAGGGCATCCATCCCGAAGCCCCCTTCGGCGGCTGGAAAGCCTCTGGCATCGGCCTGCCGGAGCACGGGCCATGGGATCGCACCTTCTACACCCGGCCACAAGCCATCTACGGTGACAATCCGGTGTAAACAGGGATACCCGGGGTGGGTTGTACATCCACCACCTGCCCTTACTACTCAGCGTGGTGTGATCTGCCACTGCATCTGGCGGCTCGCATCCGTGCGGATGCTCACTTGCGGCTGGTCCTGCCCCATCCGGCCCTCAAAGTGCAGGCTCATGGTAAGCAGGGCGTTTTCACGCAAGGGGGGGAGGGACTCATCGAGGGGATAAGCGCCGCCAATCTGCTGGGCCACGCTCGCCTCCTGCACATGCATGCCCGGCGGCAACGCGCCCGGTGGGAAGCTGAGTTGTGAGATATCCATGTCCGCTTCGAGTCGGACACAACGGTGGCCATCATGCTCGGCGAGTTCTGGAAACCGCACTTCACCCTCGACATCGCGCGAGCGCGCGTTGAGTTGCATGTGCGTGAACATCCGGGACGCCGCGCCCGCATCGACCGACCAGCTTTCGCCCGCGCGGCGGGGGCGGTCACTGCCGAAGACATCATCGAGGCTCACCGGTGGCGGGCTCAGGTCCACCACCGAGGCGAGTACCTCGCTGGTCTCGGCAGGCAGCGCCCCGCTGCCTTCGACCCGGAACACCGTTGCGCCTTCCTCGCGCGAGGCGACCATCGTCTGGCCCTCCTCGACGGGAGTGTATTGGTCATCGTTCATGCGCACGGTCAGTTTGCGGACTTGCAGCGCCATCTGCGTGGGCAGGCCGTGATCGTCCACTGCCGTGATGCGCACCCCGGCGTCGATTTCGACCGCGCGTCGGATCGTTTCATCCGTCCCCCCCTGGCCTCCACCACTCATCCGGTTGCGGATCGTCTCGGTGGCCGAGGCGACGAGGTCGTATTCCTGGTCGACCTGCTTGGGGCGTACAAGCTGGATGTCGTGCCCCTCGTCGGCGGCAGTCTCGGCCCATGCCGAATGGATTCCGGGGTTTCCGGGGGTGCCGGGTGGCATCGCGGCGACAAGGGTCAGCAGCAGGGTGGTTGAGACGGCCATGGGTGTGATTCTGCGCATCAGGGGGCGCTCCATATCGATCGGCGTTCAGTCCCGGCGGCCGGGCGGCCGGCCGCGCTGTTGCGGATAGACGTTATACCCGGGTTCGGGTCATTGCAGGGCGAAGGCAAGTAGCTCCGAGACAGGCCCACATGCATTTGCCCTGCGGTTATTGCCCTTACATCGGCCCCGCCCCGCCGCGGGCGTTAACATGGTCCTTTCCCCCCGGGAGACGCTGTAGTCTCCCTTTTGGAGCCGCTCCGCATGCCGTCCGATCGTCCGAATATCCTCCTGCTCGTCGCCGACCAGCTCTCGCAGCAGGCCGTGGGTGCCTATGGGCATCGGCCGGCCGCCACGCCGCGGATAGACAGGCTCGCCTCGCAGGGGGTGCGCTTCGAGCGCGCCTACAGCCCGTGTCCGCTGTGTACCCCGGCACGCGCGGCGTTCTGGACGGGGCTGCTGCCACACGCCACGGGCGTGATGTCCAACGGCCACGGCTTCCCGATCCCGCCGCTGGATGAGGCCATCCCGACACTCGGGGAACTGTTCACCGGGGCGGGCTATCAGGCGGTGCACTTCGGCAAGCAAGGTTGTGGCGATGCATTGCGGGGCTTCGACATCAGGCCCACGGGCAAGGGTGAGGCCGAACCCGAGGCGCCGTCGTGGACGCTCAGCGCGGACACGTTCCGGGATGTGCACACGACGGAGCAGGCTGTGGCGTTTCTGGATGGCGAGGTGCGTGATCCGTTCATCATGGTCGCCGATCTGAACAATCCCCACGACATCTGCCACTGGGTGGGGGAGAACGCCGGGCCCCACGAGGATGTTCCGCTGCCGGAAGGTGCATTGCTGCCGCCGCTGCCGGACAATTTCGAGATCGACGACATCGAACGCCGCCCGCGGCCGATTCAGTACCTCTGCTGTGCCCATCGGCGACTGGCACAGGCTGCAGGATGGTCGCGTGAGAACTACCGGCACTACCTCGCGGCGTATCACCATTACGTCAACCGTGCCGACCGCTGCATCGGCCGCATCCTCGATGCGCTTGGCCGGTCGGCCGCGGCGGAGGATACGCTCATCGTCTTCTTCTCCGACCACGG
>PUNN01000363.1 GCA_003552605.1 Phycisphaeraceae bacterium | reverse complement strand
GTTCGGACGGGCCCCGCGCGTTTCCCCTCACCCCAGCCCTCTCCCGAGGGGAGAGGGGGCAAAAGGCGTTACGCGGCGCGTGTCATGCACCCGGCCCTGCCGGGCCCCACGGGGAAGGCGACATCGGTCGGGGCATGGGCGGTATACTTCCATCTGTCATCTGTATGCCTGCACGCAACCGTCACGGTGGCGGAGTCGCGGGTGCAAGGCAGGAGGTCGTTCGAGCATGGCCAGGTCAACACGAATCCGTCGATGGTGCCGCCGCGGACTGGCGCTGCTGATCGGGCTGGCGCTCGGCTGGTATGCCGCCGGTCAGTGGCAGGAGGCCCGCCTGGTCAGCGCGGCGGAGGAAGCGGCGAATCGGCCCATTTCGGCGGAAACAGATGGCTCTCGCGGGCCGGCGGACGCGGGGGATGACCGTGACGCTGCCATGGCGCACGGTGACGCCGCGGAGGGGGAGGGGAGCCATCCCGCCACAGCGCTTGTCCCCCGGCACGACAGCGAACCGGCAGTCCCGGCATGGCTGGGGTACGTGGTCGGAGGAATCGCCGGTTTGTTCGCCCTCGCCCTGCTGATGGGCGTGGTGGTGCGAAGGACGGGGCACCGTGATCCCGGTACGGTGGCCACTGAACAGGACCGCACCGCGCATCACCACGACCAACCGTAACCTCATGCCATGACCGTGCATGCCATCGCTGCACCCGGGGCGAGAGGCGGATTATTCCACCACGGTATAGCCAGCCGCAGCCATGTCGGGCTCGGCGATATGCGTGGCGATCGTCCACAGGTGTCCAACCGGATCGATGACCTGTCCGAGACGGTCACCCCAGGGGGCATTCATCACATTGAGGCTGACGGCCGCCCCGGCTTCCAGAGCGCGGCGGAAGGTGGCGTCGACATCCTCGGTGTAGAAGTACAGACTTGCCGGCGGCCGGTGCCCGGTGCTTACCGGTGCCCGGCAATCACCATCCTCGGGGCCGAGCATGAAGGCCGTGTCCTTCCATCGTATCTCGCCATGTAGCACATTGCCGTACTCATCTTGCACGGCCATGCCCGCCTCAAAGCCGAAGGCACGGGCGTAGAAGTCTTTCGCGGCGGGGACATCCCGTACGGTCAGGCAGGCCATCATCCAAGGCGTCTGCTCGGGCCGCGCGGCGGCGGGGTGGGATTGCGTCACGGCAAGCTCCTTTCATGACAGGCGCGTCCAGAATGCGAACATATCACGAACATATTCTAGGAGCCCCCTCGGTCTGTCAGGGGGTTGCAGGTGATGTGCGCATTTTCGGTAAATTGCGTCGTATATGCGTGTGGCATCGGCTGCGGTGGCCGCCTACCGTGAGGTGTCCACCGTCGTCGTTGGCGGCGTGCCCGCGACCCGGGCAGGCAACGGACAGTGGCTGCGTGAGCCACTGACTGTGCCGGTTGCCCGGCCTTGACCCGCTATAGAAGGAGATGCCCGATGTTGAAGCGGTGTCGTCGAGTTGGCCTGCTCTTGGTGATGATCAGCTTTGTCTGGGCGCTGCTGCTGGCGCCTGCGAGCGCGGACCATCCCCAGCGCATCTATACCGATGAGGAAGATGACCTGATCCACGTGGACCCCATCCCCGTGCCCGAGGAGCACAACAACCCCTGGCCGCAGGACTGGGAAGATGCCTTCTGGGAGCGGGCCAACCGCGCGATTGAGAAGATCGGCAACGAAAGGCCGCGCGGAGGCACGTGGGGTGAGAATGAGAAGAACTATTACCCGAGGGCGATGTTCAACTTCCTCGCCGGCAACCGTGACCGTGCGCTGCGGGCGCTTGAGGAAACCGATGTGCAGGCCGACAGCCATCACGCCCACACCAAGGGCATCGACCTGTACTGGACGTTTACGCTCAAGGGACAGGTGCGCAAATATTTCTTCTTCGGTCCCTGGCTCGATGAAGACTACAAGGACAAGATGACCGAGGCCGCGCGCATCTGGACCGAGAAGGATCCCACCGAGCGTGAGCATCCCGAGTTCGGCACCGGTTCCGGTGAATATGGTTACGGGCCCGAGCAGCGCGGCTACTGGGTCGATCGGCGCGGCACCGACAACATGCGAGCGATGCGCGATGGCTCGATCTACCTTTTCGCCGAGGCCACGGGCAACGAGGAGGTGCGCCAGATCGCCAAGCAGCGCATCCAGGACTACGTGGTCATGCTCTACCATGTGGGGATGAAGGAGTGGGATTCGCCCAACTACCACGGCCACACGCTGGCGCCGTATCACAACATCTATGACTTCGCCGAGGATCCGGAGGTCCGCAAGCTCGCCAAGGCAGCGCTGGACTGGCTCTACACGGCCGGTGCGCTGAAGTACTGGCACGGCGGCTTCGGGGGCGGAGCGATGTCGCGACACCACGGTGGTGGCAGTTATGGGGTGTTCCGCGCCAGCCCGGTGCATCCGCTCTATCTCTACGTCGGCGACACGATGAAGCCCAATCCATCACACGACCGCGATGATGTGCATCACATCACCAGCCCTTACCGGCCGCCGCAGGCCGTGGTGAAGCTGGCGCAGAAGCAGTTCGACCGGCCGGTGGAGATGTTCTCGACCAAGCCGGCCTATACCAACTGGAAGCCGGGCGAGGACTTCGAGCCGCGCTTCTGGGAGACCATGTTCATCGGTGAGACGTTCCAGATGGGCAGCGCCGTTTCCGAGCGCTACGAGCAGGTCTGGGCGATCGCCCCGTTCTCGTTGATGGCCGTCAACAGCGAGCGCGGCGTGGACTACTTCATCGCCCGCAGCGACCCGATGCCCGGCAACAGTCGCAAGAACCCCGGCGATCAGATCGGCCAGTACCGCAACCTGATGGTCTGGCTGCGGCCGCAGGATGAGGACCACCCCGAGTTCCATTTCCTCAGCGCAGCGAGTGCTGCTCTCGAGGATGAAGATGGCATCTGGTTCTGGGAATACGAAGACACGTACCTTGCCGTGAGACCGATCAACCTCGGCCAGCGCCAGGAAACCGAGCTTGATGAAGATGCCACCGACCGTTACCCGGATGAGGCGTTCCATCACGCCGCGATCGAGGATGAATACGGCGGCTTTGCGCTTGAAGTGGGTGAGAGGGGGGAATACGACAACTTCGATGCTTTCAAGAGCGCCGTGCTGGAAAACAGTTCGCTGGACACTGACCGTGTCGATGAAGGCATCGTCGAGCTGACCGGTGCCGATGGGCACACGTTGCGGCTCGGCTTTAATGAGGACCAGGACATGCCCCGTGTCTACCGCGATGGTGAACGGCACATCTGGGAGGATCACAAGGACCTCTACAAACCTGTCGATACCGATGGCCCGGTGTCGCTGGGCTGGAAGGAGGGCACGCTGCGTGTGAAGGCGGGTGACCATGAGTTCACCAGCACGGTGACCCAGGATGGCGAAGTCAGCTTCGAGAACCGGCCGGCCGGGGATTGAGCGCCATCGAACGGGCGGCCGGAGGATCAGTCCCCGGCCGCCCGGTCGCCAAGGCAGAAAACCTCCCCCGCGCTGGCCTGGCGGTGCAGGGTATCGAGCATGTGACCGATCGGAGCCCAGCCGCCGGGCTGGCCCATGATGCGTTCGAGGCGTGCGGCGGCCCGGCGCAGGCCCGTATAGGTGCGGATGCGGTTTTTCCAGGTCAGTGGCATCCGGGGCTGATCGGGATCGAACTCCCACGGATGGTAATACAGCACGGCGGGCCGGCGCTGCTTCGCCGCCTGCTTCAGGCCGCAGCGCATCAGCCACAACGGCAGCAGCCGGAAATACCCGCCGCCGGCCACCGGGATGTTCTTCAGCGGGGTATGCCACACGAGGGCGGGGACTTCGAGCAGCGTCGCCCCGCCAGGCCTGCCCTGGATCATGAATGGTTCGAGCGGCGCATCGCCCACCCCGTAGCCACTCCGGTTGATGGGAAACACCGAGGCATCGTAGGTGAACCCCAATTCCACGAGCACATCGACCGCCCATGCCGTCTGGCGCGTCAGGCTCCAGGAGGGTGAGCGGTAGCCGATGACCGCGCAGCCGGTGACATCGGCGAGTCGTTTCTGCGAGGTGGCGACGTCCTCGCGGAAGGTCTCGGGCGTCAGGCGATGCAGCCGGTCGTGATTGGTCCCGTGACTGGCGATCTCGTGGCCGGCATCGGCGATGCGGCGAACCACGGTGGGACTGCGCCGGGCCACATCGCCGAGGATGAAGAATGTGCCGCGCTGGTCACAGCGGTCGAACAAGCCCAGCAGTGTGTCCACACCCCGCTCCACGCGTGAAGGCCACGATTCCCATCGCCCGGGCCCGATCACCTCATACGCCGCCTCGATATGGAAATATTCCTCGACATCGACGCTGATGCATCGCAGCGGTGGGGTAGGGGAGTGAAGGGGGTGAGGGGAAGTCTGCATTGGATCGGCCCGTACATCCATGATTGTCTATCGTAGCGATATCGCGTCACACGTGGTGCTGGAGGGTGAATGCGGTCAGTGGCGGCCGGTCCATTGCCCCAACAATGCCTCGCAGGTGAGCGTGCCAGGGACCATCTCGTGGCGGTCGGGTCAGAATCGGGAAAGGGAGCAAAGCGTCTGGCTTGTCCCGAATGTTCCGGGAACCGCGTTGTGGGGTGGTGCCATGGTGATCTTCAGCGTGGGCTGGCCGGGGTTCGACCCGCCTGACCCTCCGATGCCCGGGATCGGCTACAATCCACCCGTGGATAAACGCGATGACATTCCGTTTGCCAAGGTGATTGCGACCGTCGGCCCCGCCACGCGCGAGGTCGAGATGCTCACGCGACTGATCGATGAAGGTGTTCGCGTTTTCCGCATCAACTTTTCGCACGGCAACCTCGATCAATTCGATCAGACGCTTGAGAACATCCGGGCCGCCGCGGCAGCGCAGCGTTGCAGCATCGGTGTGCTCGGCGATCTTTCCGGGCCGAAGATCCGCCTCGGCCGCATCGCCGGCGACGGCCTCGAACTGCATCCGGGCGACCGTATCGAGCTGTTGGCGCGCAGCATCGAGGCCGCCGATGCCGCCCCGGACTTCGATGGGATCCGCACATTCCGCATCTCGACCAACTACCCGAAGATGATCGGCGAGGTTGAGCCCGGCCACCGGTTGCTGATCGATGATGGCAACGTGCGACTGCTGGCGGTCGAACGGCACGGCAACGGCCCATCGGCACGGCTGGCCTGCCGTGTCACCACCGGCGGGCACATCACCACGGCCAAGGGCTTGAACCTGCCCGATACCCAGCTTCAGGGCCTTTCCGCCATGACCGACTGGGACCGCCAGTGCCTGGCCTGGGCGATGGAGGTCGAGCTGGATTACCTGGCGCTGTCGTTTGTCCGCCGCGCTGAGGATGTGCTCGAGCTCAAGCGCGAACTGGTGCGGCACGCCGGGGAGCAGCGCGGCCGGACACCGGTGATCGCGAAGATCGAAAAACCGCAGGCGCTGGGAGAACTCACCCGCATCACCGAGGTCGCCGATGGCATCATGGTCGCCCGCGGCGATCTCGGCGTCGAGATGGACCTTGCCGAGGTGCCGGTGGCGCAGAAGCGAATCATCGCCGCGGCCCACGATCTCGGTAAGCCCGTTATCGTTGCCACGCAGATGCTTCAGTCGATGATCGAGAACGCCCATCCCACCCGGGCCGAAGTCAGCGATGTGGCCAATGCGATTTTTGATGGGGCCGATGCGGTGATGCTTTCGGGAGAGACGGCGATCGGTCACTATCCCGTTCAGACGGTGCAGATGATGTCCCGCATCGCCCGGACGACCCAGCCGCATCTTTCGGGTGCCCTGGGCGGGCAGCCCTTGCGCTCATCGTTCATCCACGAGAGCCGCTACCGCACCGCCGCCCTTGCCCGGGGCGTCAGCGCGATCGTGCGGGAACTCGGTGCAAAGATGGTGGTTACCTGGTCGCAGCTTGGCGGCAGTGCCCGCTACCTGTCCAAGAGCCGGTTGATGGTGCCGGTGATCGCCGCGAGTTCCAACCCCGCTGCGCTGCGTCGCACGACGCTGCTTTTCGCCGTGCAGCCGGTGGAACTGCCCCAGCCGACGAACGTGGATGCCTTTCTCGAGCAGGTGGATGAACTGGTGATCGCCCGGGGCTGGGCGGGACAGGGCGACCCCATCGTCATCCTCGCCGGCGACCCGATCGGCACCCCCGGCGTGACCAACCGCATCCACATCCACTACGTGGGCGATGCCTGCCGGATCCGTCGATGAACGCCACAATGCACGTGGCTCAAGTGAGCCCCATGACAGATATCGCCTCGTCCGGGTGCCTTCGACTGCGTTCGTCTTCAAGTGACAACACTTTGGGCAGGCATGGTCACGGCAGAACGGAGGTCGGTGAAAGGGCAATCAGAAGTCGAAAGCCGAGCGGAACTCCTCGATGCCGGTGACGCCCGGCCGGGCGCGGAGCAGGGCGCCGGCGTGGCGGTTTTCGCCGGTTTTTTCCTTCACGCCCGCCTTTGCCGTGGTGATGTAGAGTTCATCGAGCCGGTCACCGCCAAAGGCCACACTGGTGACGTTCGTCGCCGGCACGGCGAGGCGGCCGACTTCCTGGCCGGCGGCATCGTAATGAATCACGCAGCCGCCACCGAATCGTGCCGACCAGATGTCACCTGTGCTGTCGACCGTCATGCCATCGGGTACATCGGGTGTTCCCTCGGTGCAGACAAACGGCCGCTGGTTGGTAATCGCGCCGGTGGCGCGGTCGTATTCGAACTGCCAGATGGTACGGGGCTTGGAGTCGGTGAAGTAGAACCGGGCAAGATCGAGGGTGAATCCCATCCCGTTGGCCACGCCGATTCCCTCGAGAAGCTTGTGGATCGAGCCATCGGGGTCGAGACGGTAGAGTCTGCCGGGGCGGCCGCCACCGGGGGCCTTGTCGGGCACGGGCATCGTGCCGCAGAACACGCGGCCTTCGGGGTCGGCGATGACATCGTTGAACCGGGTGTGGACTTCATCCTCGAGCTCGGTGATGACATCGCGCCCGAACTGGCCATCGCGCCAGGTGGCCACCCGGCCGCGGTCCATGAACAGCAGCAGCGATCCATCGCGGTTGAGGGTGAAGCCACCGACGGTATGGCCTTCGAGGCACTGGGCATGCTCACCGCTGGCCGGGTCATACCAGAACAGCCGGCCGGTGGGAATGTCAGTCCAGTAGAGGCGCTTCTCCGCCGGATGCCAGAGCGGATTCTCGCCGCAGATGGTGTCGTAATCGGCCAGGACTTGCGGTTCCACAGTCACTCCTTATTGGCTCGGCCCATGGTTGGGGGTCGGGGTTGCCATGCCCGAGGTGCCGCCGGCAAGACGTCGCCGGAGGATGTCTCGCAGCTTGGTCCGCGGCCATGGTAGCGGCAAAGGCTGGCAGGTGGCCAACGGAGGTTCGGGACGTTGCACCGTGATCTGCTCTCGACCGCTACGGTGAGTCGTGGTAGTTGCTGTAGCGGCCGGATGAGTCGATCATTGGTCATTGGCGCCCCCGTGCCGGGCACCGATCCGGACCAGACTGCCATGAACACGCCTGCGAGTTCGTCACCGCCCGTCATCGCCCACGTCCTGCACCGGCTCTACCTTGCCGGGGCGGAGGTGCTTGCGGCGGCGCTGGGGCGGCAGTTGTCCGCATCGGGAGCACAGGGTGGGGCGATGCGGTTCGTCTATCTCTGTCTCGATGAGGTGGGGCCGCTTGGTGAGCAGCTTCGGGATGAGGGGTTCACCGTGATCGACCTCGGCCGCCGGCCGGGGGTGGACCTTGGTGTGGCGCGGCGGATCGCCGCGCTCTGCCGCGAGCACGAGGTGGCCCTACTCCACGCCCATCAGTACACCCCGTTTTTTTACAGCGCCATGGCCCGGGCCTGGCCGACGCGGATGGGCCCGATCATCCGGGGGCACCCGCCGATTCTCTTTACCGAACATGGCCGCCATTACCCGGACACACCCAATCGCAAGCGAATTGCAGCAAATCGACTTCTCTTGCGTCGGCATGACCGTATCACCGCCGTCGGCGAGTGGGTGAAACAGGCGCTGGTCGACAACGAGGGCCTGCATCCCTCCCGGATCGAGGTGATTCGCAACGGGATCGATCCCGAACGGTTCCATCCACCGGATGCTGATGAGCGCCTCAGGGCCCGCACCACATTGGGTTTGAACCCGCAGCAGCCGGTGGCACTCCAGGTGGCCAGGTTTCACCCGGTCAAGGATCACGCCACGGCGATCCGGGGGTGGGCCCACGTCGCCGAGCAGGTGCCGGGCGCTGTGCTGCTGCTGGTCGGTGATGGAGAATTGCGGCCGCAGGCCGAATCACTGGTGCAGGATTTGGGGCTGGAGGCAAGCGTGCGTTTTCTCGGTGTGCGCGATGATGTGCCAGAACTGATGGCCGCAGCAGATGTATTTGTCCTTTCAAGCCTCAGCGAGGGCATTTCGGTCACGCTGCTGGAGGCCATGGCCACCGCTCTGGCGGTCGTGGCGACACAAGTTGGTGGTAACAGTGAAGTTGTGAGCGATGGCGAAACGGGGTTGCTCAGCCCGCGCGGTGATGGCAGGGCTCTTGGGGAGAATCTGGCCCGCCTGCTCGCGGCGCCAGACCGTGCCCGCACCATGGGCCGGGCCGGACGGCAGCGCCTGCTTGATCGCTTCACACAGCACCAGATGCACCAGCGCTACTCAGACTTATACCGACAGATGCTCGGACCAGTGGATGCCGCACACCCTGCCGGCCGATGAATCAGCCCGTAGCGGACATCCCGGCGGGGAAGTTGTGTAAGATATGGCACCGTCAATGGACTGACCGCATGCTCGATATCGAGGAACGAGAAATGATCCAGCTTCGCAGGCCCCGCCACTCGCACCATCTGTTGTCCCGGTCCGGCATCGCGGCGGTGACAGTGGCGGTGACGATGTGGCTTTCCATCGCTGCGGCCGCCGCGGCGGGGATCGAGGGGCAGATCCGTGATGCCGTGTCCGGCCTCGGCGATACCCGGGTCTCGATTCACGTCTATGACATCACCGCCGGGCGCGAGTTGGCATCCATCGACGCGGATGAGGCCCTGATCCCCGCAAGCAACATGAAACTGCTGACCACCGCCGCCGCCGTGGATGTCCTCGGCGACGACTTTCGCTTCCATACCCGGCTCATGCTCGATTGGGGGGAGGAGGGAACCGAACTGATCGTTCGCGGCGATGGTGATCCTGCCTTCTGCGACCGTGAACTGATGGAGGATTATGACCTGACCATCGAAAAGGTGCTCGACACCTGGACCAATGCGGTGGTCAGGCAGGAGATTGACCATATCAGCCGGCTGGTGATTGATGACCGCATCTTCGATCAGCAGTTCACCCATCCAAGCTGGTCCACCGACCATATCCACCGCCGCTCATGGGCCCAGGTGGCCGGGCTGAATTTTTACAACAACACGCTCGATGTGCTCGCGCGGCCGGGCGATGGCGGCGGCAGCCCCCGGTTCGAGTTGTATCCTCATCCGCCCAACATCGACACGAGCAACCGCGCCAACAGCGGTGGCAGCGATGCTTTCTGGATGCAGCGGCGCGAAGGCAACAATCACCTCACGTTCCGCGGCAGCATCCGTACGCCGCAACGAAGTCCCTTCGAGGTGACGATCCACGACCCGCCAATCACCTTCGGCCACCTGTTCGCCGAGCGGCTTGAAGAGGAGGGCATCACGGTGGGCGATGTCGTTCGGCCCGGCGCTGATGACCGATTCAACGAGGCGCGGTTGATCGGCCAGTATTTCACGGCCCTGCCCGTGGTGCTTCGCCGGTGCAACAGTGATTCTCAGAACGTGTTCGCCGAGGCGCTGATGAAGCGGATGGGCCACCGCTTTACCGGTGCCCCGGGAAGCTGGGACAACGGGGCCGCGGCGATGCGTGACTTCATCCAGAAACGCCTCGGCACCGGTGGGGCGGTGGTGCGCATCGCCGATGGCTCGGGCCTTTCACGGGACAACGCCGTCACCAGCCGGGTGATGGTCCGTCTCTTGAGGGAGATGTACCGCCAGGACAGGTTTCGTGCCGAGTCACGCGCGGAGGCAGGGGGCCGGCCGACCATGCTCTACCGCGGCACACTCGCTGTTGGTGGCCGCGATGGGACCCTGCGCAACCGCTTCAACAACCCGATGCAGGGGACGGTTTTTGCCAAGACCGGCTACCTCCGCGGGGTGACCACGCTGTCGGGTTATCTGGTGATCGACCCCGACCGGGCACAGGATGCCGCCATGATTGATGATGCCGACCTCGCCACGCGCGGTGAGAACGAGCACATCATCGCATTTTCCCTTCTATTCAACGATTACCGCGCGCCGCACACCCATGCGGATATCCGCGAACTCCAGGAATCCATCATCGAACTGATCGACCGCAACACCCGCCCTGCCGGGGCGGACGACCCAGCTCGTGCATCGCTCAAGGAGTGATCCCGGGCGTCGCTGGGGCCACGGGGGCGGGATACCATGGATTGCCCTTGGGTGAACGCATGTGGCGGTCGAGTCGGCTGGCTGCTTCAGCCGCTTCCCGGGGCCCGCAGCCGATGGCCATGACGGCCCTTGGGCGGGGGTTGCTGACATGGCCATCAGCCGAAGAGGCCTGCTGACCATGCCACCCCGGTTTTCATGCGTTTGCCCTGTGAGTTGACCTGCTGCCCTTGACCTGCCGCCCTTATCAGGCGAAACTTGTAGCTGAAAACCCCGCCCCCGCGCGGTCTCCGGCGGCCCCGGCCTGACCTTGGTGATCGCATATGATCCAGCTTGAGAACCTCGTCAAACGATTCGGCCCGATCGTGGCCGTGGACGACCTGTCCTGCACGATCGAGGCCGGGGCTGTGGTGGGTCTTGTCGGCCCCAATGGAGCCGGCAAGACGACGACGATCCGGATGATCACCGGTTTTCTGCCCCCGACGGCCGGCAGCGCGACCGTCGCCGGCTACGATGTGATGCAGCAGAGCCGGGAGATGCGGCGGCGGATCGGCTACATGCCCGAGACCACGCCGCTGTACCCGGAGATGCGCGTATGTGAGTACCTGGATTTCCGGGGCCGGCTCTACCGGATGCCTCGGCGCAAGCGCCGGCAGCGCATGGACTTTGTCATCGACCGCTGCGGGCTGGCGCCCGTGCAGCGGCGGGTGATTTCGGCCCTGTCTCGCGGCAACCGCCAGCGTGTGGGGCTCGCCGCGGCCCTGCTGCACGAGCCGGAGGTGCTCATGCTCGATGAGCCGACCGCCGGGCTCGATCCCAACCAGATCCGGGAGGTGCGGCAGTTGATCGAGGAGCTTCGCGGCCGCCAGACGGTGCTGGTCAGCAGCCACATCCTGCCCGAGGTCGAGCGGACGGTGGACCGGGTGATGGTCATCGGCCATGGCCGGCTGCTCGCGGATGACACCGTCGCCGGGCTGCGTGCGAAGGTGGATGCGGGCGAGGAGTTGCTGCTCGAGGTCGCCACGGACCCGGCCGCGCTTCGCCGCCTGCTCGAACCGTTGCCGGATGTGGCCTCGGTTGACATCAAGGGGCGCGATGGATGGGCGCAGGCTGTGGTCAAGGCCCGCAACGGCACGGACCTGCGGCCAGCGGTGGCCTCGGCGGTGGCCGGCAGCGGCTGGACGCTGCGGGAGATGCGCAGCCGCCATGCGACGCTCGAGGATGTGTTCCGCAAGATCACCGTCGATACCGGTACCACCGCCGCCAACGCCCCCGACGCTGAGTCGAAGACACCACAGGTGAAAGGGGCCAGGCAATGACCCTCGTAGAACCCCGCGGCGGGGATGGGCGCCCACGCCTGCGGCCGTGTCCATGACCCGCATGATGCGTGCTCCGTCCTGAATCGAACCTGCTCCAGCAAAGACACTGGTTGATGCATGCCACTGACGCTTGACATTGCTCGACGGGAACTGATGAGCTTTTACCGCTCGCCCATCGCCTATGTCATGGCCGCGGCGTTCGCATTGCTCACCTGCTATTTCTTCTTTCTGGCATTCGAGCCGGGTCAGCCGGTCTCGGGTGTGTGGCAGCATACTTTCGGCCGGCTTGTGCAGGTAATGGTGTTTCTGCTGCCGGCACTGTCGATGCGGCTGATCGCCGAGGAATTCCGCAGCGGCACCATCGAGACACTCATGACCGCGCCGGTGACCGACACGCAGGTGGTGGTGGGCAAATGGCTCGGGGCCATGGGCCTTTACGCCACGATGCTTGCCCTGCCGCTTGCAGCCATTGCGCTCGTGGCGTTCAGCCATGTGACCCGGGATCCGGGCGGAGGGCAGTTCCTCGCCGGCGCGGCGGGGTTGCTGATGGTCGGTGGCGTGTTCATGGCCATCGGCCTGTTCGCATCGGCCATGACGCAGAACCAGATTGTGGCGTGGATTCTTGCCGTGGTGATGCTGAGCGTGGTCACTTTCGTGACCGAGTATCTCTACGCAGCCCGCTGGCTGAGCAATGAGATTCGCGAGGTGGTGGGCTACGTGGACGTGACACAGCAGGCCGGGGCCTTCGCCCGCGGGCTGATCCAGCCGGCGGGGGTCGCGTATTTCGTCACGGTGGCGGGGTTGTTTCTCTTCTGTGCCGTCAAGGCGGTGGAAAGCCGCCGCTGGCGCTGATCGGACTCGAGGAGCCGGATCACGATGTCGCATTCAAAGGATGAATCATCAGGGGCCGGGAACAACGGCGAAAACCCAGCGCACAATGGTGATGCCGGCACGGCGGCGCGGCGCGGGCTGTCGCAATTGCGGCGGCGGCTCACTTATGGTCTCAACGTTTCCAGCGGCATCATCCTCGCCATTGCGATCGTGCTCGTGCTCAATGCCATGAGTTTTCTCCACCTCCGCGAGCACTACGCCGATGCCACCGCTGGCCGTCCGCACGTGCTGTCACAGCAGACCCGCGGCGTACTCGGGTCGCTTGAAAACGATTACCAACTCGTGGCGCTGATTGATCCCGAAGATCGCGACAACCACCGCCGCCTCGAGTTGATGGGGCTGTTCGATGCGGCGAGTGAGCGCCTCAGTGTCGAGTTCATCGATCCTGCATCTCAGTTCGAGAAGCACCGGCAGTTCGAGCGGTCGCTGTTCGAGATGTTTGAAGCCGCCGTGTCGCCGCTGCATCAGAGCATCGAGGCCGGCATGGCCGAGCTTGAGCAGGCCGTCGAGCGGACCCCCGGGGTGATCGACCGGCTCGAGCAGATCAAGGAAGATGATCTGTTCCGCGACGAACCGGCACGCGAGGAGATGACCCCTTCGCGCGAAGCCTTGGAACTGCGCGAGCAGGTACGGGCAGCGATCGTGCGGCTACGCCAGTTGACCAGCGGCAGTAACAGCTTTGTCGAGACGAGGGATGATCTGACCGAAGCGCTCGAGCGGCCACTGCCGCGGTACGCTGAGCTTCGGGAAGACCTGGTTCAGCACCTGCGGCGGGCGCGGGATGAGTACGACAGCCTGGCGCGGCAGATGCGCCGGGCGCTGCCGCGGCCGAGCCGGGCGGAGAACGCCGTAGCCGACAACGCCCGGACCCTGGCGCTGGTAGCCGAGCCGATTGCGGCCGCACTGGAGCGGGCGCTTTCCCGGCTTGAGCGGGCCGAGCCGCCTGGCTCCTACGAGCAACTATTGGGCATGCTCGCCCGGGAGGATGTGGTGGTGCTGATCGGGGCCGACCGGATTCGCGTCGTGCCCTTTGAACCCAAGCCTGATGACCGCGATGAAGGCCGCCGCCAGTCCCGGGCTGAGCGGGCGGACCTTCAGAGCACCGACGAAGCCCATCTCATCGGCGCGCTTGCCCGGCTGGAACTGCTTGAGAACCGCCCCATGGTGGTCTTCATCAGCGCCAGCGGTGAGAGCCCGTTCGGGGAGAACCCGGTTACCAGCTACACGAATGTGGCCCGGCGACTGGTGTCGGCCGGCTTCGAAGTGCAGCAATGGATTCCATTCGTACCCGGCCCGGGCGGTGAACAGCGAATGCCGGCCCCGGAGCCGCGGGATGGTCAGAACGCAGTGTGGGTGCTGCTGCCCGACCTCGGCGGGGCCGATGCCGAGGCGCACATGTTCGAAACCCGCATGGGCGATGTGCTCGATCACATGCGCGACCGCCTCGCCCGCGGCGATGGTGCCATGGTCATTACCCGGCGCCACGAACCGGGTGTTGCCGAGCAGCTTGGCGATGCACCGAGCGCGATACTGAGGTTCCTCGAGCCGTGGGGCCTTTCACCCCGCCTCCAGCAGACGATCTACCGTGAACGCCGCAGCCAGGGCCAGGCGATGAACGAATCGGTCTTCATCGTGGATCGCTGGCCGGTCTCGCTGCCCATCAGCGAGGCGATTCAGGCTCAGCTCGCACGCTTCGGCATGCCCAGCCCCATCGAGCTGACCGAGCCGGATATCCACGGGGTGGAGCATCACGAGCTTGCCCGCGTGACCGGCCCTGACCTTCGCACCGATGTCGGCCTTCAGGGGCAAGACCCGGCACGGGCGAGGCTCGACCCGGCCACCGAGCGTGACTCTTACCTGATCGCCGCCGCGGCCGAAGCCCGCAACGGCCGGGTGATCGCCGTTGCTGAGCGATTCTGGGCGACCGACCGGATCACGACCATGGGGCGCGATCCGGGGGCGCCGGCGGGGAGCGAGAGTTTCCCCGCCAACGCCGAACTGTTTGTCAACAGTGTGAGTTGGCTTGCTGGGGTCGAGAGCCTGATCGCCCCGAGCCCCATGGCCATGGCGGTGCCCCGCATCGGGCCGGTGGAAGATGATGCGCGGCGGAATCTGCGCTGGGCACTGGGCGCTGGGCTGCCCGGGTTGATCCTGTTTGCGGGCACGATGACATGGTGGGTAAGGAGGCGGGGATGATGGCAGTGTCGAGCATGAATGCATGGATACCGCAGTTGATGGCGACGGCGGTGGTGGTTTCTGATGATGGGATACGTGCTTGAGCTTTAAGACGACCATAGCGCTGCTGGCGGTTCTGTTCGTGGTGGCGGCTCATTTCGTGGCCCTTGAGCTATGGGTCCGTCCGGGCCGTGAGGCAGAGTCCGAGCGTGATCCCGGACAGATGCTCATCGCGGCCGATGCCGTGCCCGTGGAGGGTGTCACGGGCATCGAGCTTCGCCGCGGCGAACGTACCGTGAAACTCGAGCGCCGCCGCGACGGGTGGATGCAGATCGAACCGGTTCGCTTCGCCATCGAGGAGGAAGCTGCGCTGCGTCTGATCAGCGCAGCGGGTGAAGTCCGCGTCCATCGGGCGTTCGAGCCGGGGACGGGTGATGCACCTCCGCGCAGCGAACTTGGGCTCGACCCGCCGCGGGCGACCCTTCGGCTGCAATGGGCATCGGGCGGGGATCAGATGCGGGGAGTGGTCTTCCACTTCGGCGACCGGCTGACCGATGGCCGCGGGTTTGCCACGCTTGAAGGTCAGGCAGGGGCCTTTCTGGTCAGCGGGCGCATGCTGGATCGGGCGTTGCGTGCCGACCCGCGCCAGTGGCGGCCGCAGCGACTCGGTGATCTTGGCATCCCCGCCGCACGGCATGCCTCGATGCTCGCCCTTGCCGACCGGCAGCGGCAGATTCTGCTGCAACGCGATGACGATGCGTGGCGATTCGCCGGCGGTGATCCGGCGGAGAGCGACCGGATCGACCAGATGCTCGAGCGACTCGCAGAGATGGAGATCGGTGAATACCTCTCCGATGACCCGGCGGCGCTGAGCGGGTACGGCCTTGATCGGCCGTGGCGGACGGTGCAGATCCGCCGGCCGAGCCCCGCACTGACCGGGCCGGATGAGGATGTGGTGCTCACCCTCCGTATCGGTGATGAGGCAGCGGGCAGCGAGGATGGCTACTACGCCTCGTTCAGCGAAGGCGAGCAGCCGAGTCCGGTGGTGTTCCGCCTGTCGCGCTCGCAGGTTGAGGGGCTCGATATCGAGCCGGACCAGATGCGCAACCCTGAACTGGTGCGAATGCCCCTGACTTCCGTGGCCCGGCTGAGATGGGCCGATGAAGCGGGTGAGCCGGTCGAGATCACGCGGGATGGAGATTACTGGCATTTCACCGAGGGCGATCCCGGCTTCCAGCCGGGGAATCGGCAGGTTTTCCGGCTTGTCAGTGCGTTGCTGACTGCCGAGGCGGAGGCTTACCACGATGCCCCGCGGCCGCAGCAATCACCGGTGCGCACCGTGACAGTGGCCGGGACGATGGGGGATGAACTCGAAGAAATCGAGTTCTACCGTGTGCCCGATGAAGTCGGGGCCGATGAAGCGGACCTGCCCATGCCCGTGGCGCCGGGCATCGAGCAGATGGATGCCGATGACCAGTGGCTGGCATATCGGCAGGATGAGCGGGTGGGTTATCTCGTGGCGCGAGAGGATGTCGCCCCCATCTTTGACCCGGTCGTGTCGCTGAGATCGGAGCATGTTTTCACGCCCCGGGAAGAGGAGGTCGAGGCGGTCACACTGCACCGGCCCGGGGGTTACAAGCTGCGCTTCATCGCGGAGCAGACCGATCCGCACGGGCCCGTCTACTGGACACTCGAGGGCGAGCAGGCGCACGATGACCGTACCCGCCGACGCCTCTTCGAATCGCTGTTCACTCTGCGCGCGGATCGGTGGCTCGATGAAGTGCCGGAAGCAGGGGAGCAGTGGCACCGGATCGTGCTCGATCTTCGCGATGACCGCTCGCGCGAACTGCTCGTGGACCCCGAGTCCGGCCGCGCCGTGCTCGATGACCGACACGGGGTGAAGGTCGATGATGATCTTTCCGGCTACCTCACCTCGGAACTCCGCGACCGCCGCGCGATCCCCGCGCGCCGTGCCGATCTTCGGAAGGTGAAGATCACCGGGACCGCCGATGATGACGCGACCATGACACTCGATATCGATGATCACCGCATCGAAAGCGACCACGATGACTTCGATCACGATGCGGCCTTGCGGTTGCTTGATGTGCTGGCGCCGATGCACGTCGAGCAATACATCGAGGATGATGAGGCACATGAGCCACTACGTCGGATCGAACTCACCACGCGCGAGGGCCAACAGTACACGCTCGAGGTCCTCGAACAGCGCCCGCTCGCGATCGTCAACGAGCAGCGAGTCCAGCTCGATGAGCAGACGTGGCGACGCCTCCAGGAACCGCTGGTGACTGAGTAGATGGGCAAAGGGGGAATGTAATCGCTTCCAACCTGGAATGGTATTCATTGCCGGCCTTGTTCGTCTGTGATGGATGATGACGGAGGGAACTGCGAAAAGCACGAAAAGCGCGAAAAACCGGGGATGCCTTATTTATGACAGGTTGGTGGCGACCAGCTTGGGGTGTGGCCTGCTTGTTGGATGATCGTGTGGCAACTACGGCAAATGCAGAAGGCCCAGGATTGGCGTAGCGAGAGTTCTCGTGCATCGCTTACCTCGGGCCTGGAGTGTGATGCCAGTGCGTCTTCGCCGGCGCTGTGCCTCTCCGGTGTTCGTGACGTTTGAGCTTTTCATAGTCCCCTTCCCATCTGTTCAATCTCGCCGATGATGGCATTGCCGGTCTCCATGTGCGGCTGCTGTGGCCAGCCAAGCTACATGCGTTCGTCCCGGGCGCGGTGGCGCTGAGCGGCGATAATAAGATGAAACAATCCACTGTCTCCGGCCTGGTGTCGCGTGTGAAAGCGGGGCCTGTTCTTTGTTATCTTCCCCCCGATGAACGAACGAACACAACGATTGCTCGAGTTGGACCATGCCCACGTATGGCACCCGTTCACGCCCATGAAGCAGTGGGTCAACCAGCAGGTGCCGATCATCGACCGTGCCGAAGGTGAATACCTGTTTGATACCGAGGGCAACCGGTATATCGATGGTGTCTCAAGCCTGTGGTGCAATGTGCATGGTCATCGCGTGCCCGAGATTGACCAGGCCATCCGGGACCAACTCGACAAGGTTGCCCATTCGACGCTGCTCGGGCTCGGCTCGCCGCCGAGCATCGAGTTGGCGGCCATGCTGGCCGAACGGGCCCCGGGGGCGTTGAACAAGGTCTTCTACTCCGATGCCGGCGCCACCGCCGTCGAGATCGCGTTCAAGGTCGCCGTGGGGTACTGGTACCACCGGGGCCGGCCTGAAAAGAGCGCGTTCATTGGCTTCGGCGGGGCCTATCATGGCGACACGGTCGGCGCCATGTCAGTGGGGTATTCCGATCTGTTTCATCGCCCGTTCGTGTCGATGGTGTTCCGAACGCACTGGGCACCCTCGCCCGACCCGGCACGGCCGCCGCAGCCGGTCGTTGACCGACTGAAGATGGAGGATGCCGATGGACAGGCCAAATGCCCCGCCTGCGGCCCGGAGGCCGACTGCACCCAGGCGGTCTTTCCCAGCCAGTGTCCCCGGCTGGCCCGGGCACTTCGCGACCACTGTCTTGATGAACTGGAAGCGATGCTGCAAACCCACGCGGATCATACCGCCGCGATCGTCATCGAGCCGGTGATGCAGGGTGCAGCCGGGATGGTCTGTCAGCCGGAAGGGTTTGTGCGCGGCGTGGGCGAGTTGGCCCGCAAATACGATGTGCTGCTGATTACCGACGAGGTGGCTACTGGCTTTGGCCGTACCGGCCCGCTCTTTGCCTGCGAGCGCGAGGTCGATGAAAGCTGGCACGGCCCGGACATCATGGCCCTGGCCAAGGGCATCAGCGGCGGCTACCTCCCGCTGGCGGCAACAATGTTCACCGATGAGGTCGAGGGAGCCTTTCGTGGTGAACTTCGTGAACGCAAGACGTTCTACCACGGCCACACCTATACCGGTAATGCCCTGGCGTGCGCCGCGGCGATCGCTTCACTGGAGCTCTTCGATCGCAATCGGGTGCTCGATCGGGTGGCGGCCAACGCCGCGATGATCGCCGATCATCTTGAAGCACTCAAAGCCTGCCCGCACGTCCTGGATGTGCGGCAGCGGGGAATCATGGTCGGGATCGAAATCTGCCGGGACCGCGACACCCGCGAGCCGTTCGACTTCGCCAAGCAGGTTGGCGCGCGCCTCTGTGCGGCCATGCGGCCCCACGGCCTGATCGTACGGCCGCTGGGCAACGTGATCATTCTCATGCCGATGCCCGCGATGAGCCCCGAAACCCTCAGGCGAATGCTCGATATTGTGGTCGAGACGATCAACGGGTGGAAGTACGAGCATCTCGAGGGGTGACTGCCAGGCAGTACAGCGCAGAAAAAAGGGCGACCACGGCTGAAAGTCAGCCGGGCCGCCCTTCGGGGGGTGCGGGATACGGATATTTCCGGCGCAGGCCAGGTCGGCTCGGCCGGTCAGTTCGACTGGCTCGAGCTGCCGGCCCGCGGCGGGTCGAGGTAGGCTTCCTCGAGCGCCTGCCGGATTTTCACCAGCGCCTTGTTCTGAATCTGACGGACCCGCTCCTTGGTCAGGCCGATCATCTGCCCTACCTGGGCGAGTGTCAGGTGCCGGTTGTCATCAGGTCGGGTCATGTTGAACCTCAGGTCGATCACCTGCTGCTCGATGTCGGACAATTCCGAATCGTTGTCATGGAAGATTCGCTTGACCTCATCGGCGCAAGCCTCTTCCTCTTCACGTGCCCGCACATCGGCATAGTCGCTTCGCTCATAATCCGGTTCGAACTCGACCGGGAAGAGGCTGCGGTAGCGGGTGTCCTTGCGGCCCATGCGGCCGAAAGCCTTGAGGATCGCGCGGCAGGCGTAGGTGGAGAACTTGAACCCGCGGGCGATGTGGAACTTGTCGATCGCCCTCAGCAGGGCCATGTTGCCCTCCGAGACCATCTCCGGAAGATCGATCTGCCCGGCGGGGAACCGCTTGGCCATCGCCAGCACCAGTGCCACGTTGTACTCGGCGATCCGCTCGCGCAGGTCCATCGCGCGATCGTGCCAAGCCAGCAGCTTTCGCGCCTTGCCCAGCGCCACGCGGTGGGGCAGGATCGTCTCGCGGATGGTCTCCGCCTGGTAGCGGCAATAGTTGAACTGAAGGAACAGCGTCCGCTCCTGTTCCTCGGTCAACAGGGGGGTGGTCGCGGCGGGATTGATCCCCCGCGTTCCGGCACTTGCGAGGATGCGGTCGTACCAGTCGGTCTGTGGCCGGGGCACCTCCCGCTCCCGGGCGAACAGCTTCTTCTCCGCCGCGGGCTCGTGAAAGCTCGGGTCATCCATATAGTCGATCGGCTCGGGTATGAGCTCGGCGAGGCGCTCGCGTTCCCGCTCGGTCAGATCGCGGTGAAAACGCAGTCTGACCGGCTGCTCCGTCGCTTCCATCTCCTGCCGGTGGCCGATGGCCTGGTTTGGGGTGGCGGTAGTCATTGTGTTCCTCCTGATCGTCCCGGGTGCCGGTCGGGCCGACACGGGCTGGGGAATCGTTCAAAACGTCCAGAACAGCTTATCGTTCGACAACCTCGTTGTCAAGCCTTGTCGAACGTTTTGGACGAATTTGGGCGGCTGGAGCTTTCGGTCACGCTTCTTATTCGGACCGCTTGAGCTTTTTGTCGTACGCCAATAATCGTCCAAAGCGACCTCGCATCCGCCGGAATGGCTGGTGCAACCACCGATACAACCATTCCCTAATTGGGATTATTCCAGACCTAATTCCAAATCTCAAGTCGGCACCCCCTGTGAGCCAGGGCGAAGGCACGTCGCTGCAACCTTCTCTGGATGCAAAGGGCGCCCGCACCAAGTGCCATGCGCCGGCCAGGCCGCATGCGTTCGCCTCGCTCAGCGCCCGGCCCGGCCGCCTTGTGTACTATTCGAGGCCTGTCCCAGGCATCGACGCCGCCCGTTCTGGCGTCCCATCCCTTGAGGAGCATCGAACATGAGTCAGCATCAGCCTCCCCGCACACCCAGCAATGCTTCGATGACACGGCGACAGGCGCTCAAACTCGGTGCCATCTCCACCGCCGGCGGCCTCCTCGTTCCCTTCGCATCCAGCGGCGCGGCACGGGCCGCGGATGGGGAACGCACTGTCGCTGGTCCCGGCAAAGCCAGAGGCCAGCGGGCCAACACCGAGCGGCCGAAGAACATCATCTTCATGGTCAGCGATGGTATGAGCCTGGGCACACCGTCCATGGCCGGCATGTTCAGCCAGACAGTCCGCCAGCAGCCCAGCGCCTGGTGGCGCCTTGCCCGGCAGCGCGACACGGTCCACGGCTACTTCGACATGCAATCGCTGAACAATCCGGTGACCGATTCTTCCGCGGCGAGTTGTGCCTGGGCCACCGGCTCACGAATCAACAACGGGATGATGAACATGCTGCCCGATGGCACGCGGCTGAAGCCCATCGGCACGCTCGCCCACGAGTCGGGCCGCCGCGTGGGGCTGGTGACCACTACCCACGTGCCTCACGCCACGCCGGCGGGCTTCGTCGCTGTCAGCCGCAGCCGTGGCGATTTCGTCGGCATTGCATCACAGTATCTCGGCATCGTTGATGTGCTCATGGGTGGGGGCGTGCGGTTCTTCGAACCGGGCAATCGCCATGATGGCAGGGACCTGAAGGCCGAGTACCAGGAGGCCGGCTACCGCCTGTTGACGCATCGTGATCAGGTCATCGAGGGCGAGCCGGCGCGGCGGTTGCTCGGGCTGTTCGCCGATGGACACCTGCCTTATACCGTCGACCAGCGGCACGATGAGGCGTTGAAAGAGCGCGTGCCGACACTCGCGGAGATGACCGACCTGGCCCTGCGCAGCCTCGGTGAAAGCGAAGAGGGCTTCCTTTTGCAGGTCGAGGGCGGCCGGGTCGATCATGCAGCGCATAACACCGATGCCGCCGCGCTGCTTTGGGACCAGCTCGCCTTCGAAGATGCAGTCAACATCGCCGTCGACTTCGCCCGGGAGCGCGGCGACACGCTGGTGGTTGTCACCACCGATCACGGCAATGCCAACCCCGGCCTGCATGGCGCCGGGCTTCGCGGCATCAGCAACAGCGAGGCGTTCGACCGGATTGCGCGTTTCAAGGTGTCGTTCAACGAGCTGTGGTCGAAGCTGCGCGATGCCGGACAGACGGGTGCCGCCCTCGGCAAACACATTGCCGAGCTGACCGGCATCGATCTTCCCGAAGATGAGATCAACATCATCGCTGAAGCACTCGAAGGCAATCGCCCGCCCGAACTCAACCGCCGGCTGCGCAACACGGTGGGCATGCTCGGGCAGATTTTCGGCAATCACACCGGCGTACAGTTTATCGGCACCCAGCACACGCAGGACCTCGCCCCGACACTTTCAGTCGGGCCCGGCGCCCATCGGTTCCATGGCCTGATGGACAACACCGATGCGTTCGTCCATCTCACCGCACTGATGGATATCGACTACGAGAATCCCAAGGCTGAACAGGCCGAGGCGATGCTGCCCGCCGAGGAGCATGACTGGGTAACCCATGCGCCGACGATTACAGCTTGACCGGCTTGAACTCATGTGACCTTGCCGCGGCGCCCCCCGAGCCCCCCGAGCGCCCCAGCACCCCCGGGATCCCCTCGGTGCTGCGGCCCATCGCTTCGGCGGCCTGTGAGAGGCGCTTCGCCCCATGACCATCAGCCGTCCTCGAATCTCGGCTGCTCATCTATCATGCCACCCTTGCGAGATGCGTCTGCCTGGGTGCATGACATGCGGCGCCGGCATTTTTCTCCCTCTCCCCTTTCTCCGGGGGCGGGAGAGGGCTGGGGTGAGGGTAGATTCGTGCCGGTCGTGCCGTGGCTGAACCGAAGGCCGACCCCTGCATGAGGCGGGAAAGACGGCACCTGAAGCATTTGGGCGTTTGCACTGAGCCCCCCCCC
>PUNN01000523.1 GCA_003552605.1 Phycisphaeraceae bacterium | reverse complement strand
GAAGCCTCGCCCCCCACACCCCGCCTCCCTCGGAGCCCGATGCATGAGACACGGCCTTCACCATCACGGCCCTTCCCGGCTGCGCGGCTTCACGCTCGTTGAGTTGATTGTCGTGGTGGCGGTGATCGCCGTCGTCGCTGCGATCGTCCTGCCGGCGCTTGGTGCGCTTCAGCGCGGCGGGCGTCTGGAGGGGACAGTCAACACGATCACCAACGCCATGAGCAGCCTCCGCGCCCGGGCCGCAACGCCCGTGGGCGACATGCATCCCGAGGTTCCAGGCGCCCGCTTTGGCGGCGCGGCGGGCATCTTCAGCGCCAACGAAGTCCATCTTGCTCTGCACGACCAACGTGCCCGGGATGGTGCGACCTACCTCCAGACGATGGACCCGCCGCGATACGGCTTCGAGGAGATGCTCGATGTCGATGCGTTCAACTTCGCCCGCGGCGCCGGTGTGGCCGGGCTGGCCGACTTCGACGGTGATGGCAATGTGGACCTGATCCCGCCACCCTTCGCCGTCCGGTTCGACCGCCACGGCCGGCTGATCCTCGGTTCTTCCGAGACGCGATCGCAACTGGTCTACGTCGACGGCAACTACGATGGCAACTATGACACCGGCTCCAATCGCGGCAACACTGGTGGCAACCCGGAAGCGTATGACCGTCACAGCCCCCAGTTTGACCCCGCCAACGTTGATGAAGGCCGCCCCGTGCTGCCGTTTGAGGAACTCGAGACGGTCTTCGGCGTGGTTGTCTACCCGAAGACGGACATGCTCAATCAGTTCGAGGACTTTGGCCCGGCCACCGGGGCCCTGCGCCAGGAAATCCTCGAACGCGGCCGGGTGGTGGTCTTCGGCCGCCACGCCGGTGCCGGTATCCGAACGGGAAGGATCGAATGATGAATACGGTCCAGCAAGACCAGTGGCTCCGGCGACTCCCCTCTCCCCTCGGGAGAGGGGTCGGGGGTGAGGGGATGATGGTCCGGACGGCCCGGACGGGCCACGGTGTATCCGCCCTCCCCCCAGCCCTCTCCCATCGGGAGGGGGCGTGGGACCTTCACAGCAGCGGGGCAGGGAGTGAGGGCACTTCCATGCTCCGCGTCGCTTCGAGGCCCGGCTTCACGCTGATGGAGACGTTGATCGCCATTGCGATCTTCATGATCTCGCTTGTGGCCATCGCCGCGCTGTTTCCCGTCGGCTTCACCCTCCAGCGCTACGCCTTGGGCGATGCAGCCACCCACGCCGTGGCGGGCACAGCACCGGCGCTGATCCGCAAGGAGGGGCTGACCGCCTCGGACCTGATGGCCATGACACAGGCGACCGCCGCGGTGCAGGACAGCCAGGACTTTGCCACGCGATGGTCACGGAATGATCGGACGTACCCGGGTACGACGCCACAGAGTCGCCGGACGGTCTACTGGTACCCGCTCCTGCAACTGAAAGGGGACAACCCCGAGCGCGGTCCCAACTGGGTGGCTTACGTCCTTATCTTCCAGCGCGAGCACAATGATCCGGAGAACTGGATGTATTCCGGCACTGGCCCGGAGCCGGCGCAGCAGGTCAACGTGACTGCCCAGTACGAGGGCAATAATCAGATCCGAATTCAGCTCCAGGAGGCGGGGCAGGTCCGTACCGGTGAGGTGCTGCTCGACGGTGGCGGCAGTATTCGCCGCGCGCGTGCAGACCCGGATGATGCCAGTGCCATTTTCGTCTCGGGCACGGCCGATGACGCCGACGAGATCAGCGAGATATGGATTGGCCGCCGCTCGGCCACCGGTCAGCCGACGTTGCGGCGGATCGTCCCCGTGGCCGACTTCGCCCGCTGAGCGTGCTGAGGTACACCCCATGCGAAACATCCCGAATCCATCCTTCGCCTCAACGCCGCCCCCGCCCCGCCGCGGGGTGGGGGGTTGTGCGGCCTCTTCGATCCCGTCTCGCGAGGCGGGCAACTCCCATCACGCCGGGGGTGTCCGGGGGCTGAGGGGGCTCCAGGATATCGAGGGGTGCCGGGATATCCGGGGGTTCCGGGGGTTCCGGGGGCGGTGGCGCGGGTTTACGTTGACCGAGTTGCTTGTGGCCATCGGCATCACGGTGTTGATGATCAGTCTCGTCGGCCGGATACTTGTGGAGAGCTCCAATGCCACGGCAATGGGCATGGCGTTGAGCGAGGTCATCGCCACCGGCCGCACCACCGCCGCGCAGTTCCGACACGATGCCCGCCACATGGTCGGCCCGGGCGGTCTGACCGCCGAGTCCAATCCACGCGATTTCGAGTACTCCGATGACCGCGGCGGCTTCCTCATCGTGATCAATGATGAGATCAGCGCCAGCTTCCCCGATGGCAGCACGCAGACGGTGCGCAGCGACCAGGTGCTGTTCGTTCGCGAGGGCCATGGTGAGACAGCGCTGACGCCGGCCCGCAGTGGCCGCTACGACAATGACCTCGCCGCGCCTTACCTGCTTGTGTGGTACGGCCATGGCCAGCCGGTGAACCCGCAGAACTTCGGCGACAGCGACCCGCTTGGTGAGGGCGACAACGCCCTGGCGCCCGATTTCCCGCTGGCAAGGCAGGCGCTTCAGCTCTACGAGCGGCAGATGCCTTCGGGGCGATGGCACATGAACGGTGGCCGTTCGGCCGCCACCGTGCAGAACGGCCCTGGCAATCGGTCTGATGGCACCTGCGATGTGGCGAGGGCATCGCTGCACAACCCCTCGAGCGAAGCCGGTGAGGCCGGTTTGCTGGTGGTGGGTTCGGCTGACAGTGATGCGCTGCTCAGGGCCGGTGCCGGCGACTACGGCTCTCAGGCATTGGGCTTTGCGTTTCCCGATGAGCGACTGCGTCTCCTGTTACGGCCGACGATCGGTGCGGGGAGCCTGCTACCTCCGGAAGCAGTCGCCCGCATGCATCCGCTGTTTGCCCGGGGCGTGAGTGAGTTCGAGGTGGCAGTCGCCATGGATGATGGCAACGGCCGGCCGCAACGTGATGGTGACAACAACATCATCTGGTACGACATGGACAATCCGCACCCGGACCTCAGCCAGGCAGGTGGCGGCGACAACGTGAGCAACGCCTGGGTCTTCCAACACGATGACGACGAGGATTCGGACTGGCCGCACCTGCTTCGCCTGCGTTACCGCGTCCACGACCGTGAAGACCGTTTGACGGATGGCGAAGGCAACACGGGTCGCTGGTTCGAGCAGGTCATCCCCGTGACCCGGCCGTGAAGCGTGGCCTGCTCGCGGTCGCCGGGCCGCGGCGACACCGCCGCGCCAAAGCAGGGGAGTTGGAGCGAGCGGGGCATCGGCTTCGAAAGAAAGGTGGAACCGCCATGAATCTTCATCACCGCCTCAATCGTGCCCGCGAACGCGGCTCGGTGGTCATCCTCGTCGTGGTGGTCATCGTGCTGATCGCCCTCGCCGGCACCGTTTATCTCCAGGTCGCCCGCACCGACCGCGCGATCACCCGCCGCATGCACCACGACAGCGTCGACCAGGTGGCCACGGCTACGCTGGCCTACGTCAAGGACATCCTCAAGCGCGATATCATTGACAGTGATGGGCGGATGCTACGGTACCTTGACGGCGAAGATGGTCGCGTCGGCTATGACTACCCCTGGACCAACGACAACCATCCCGGCCGTGGCGATGGGATGTTTCTTTCCTCTCTGACCCCGGACTTTTCCGACCCCGATAATCCGACCTGGCGGCACACGACGCTGCTGCTGAACCCGCAGGAAGCGCCGATTATCAATCCTGCCACGGGCTCGGAAACCGGTGCCGACCACCGCGATGTGCCCATCTTCGATAACAACATGCTCGGAGATGCCACGGGCGACGGCGTGCGCGATGCGCTGTTCCAACGCGCCACGCTGCGGCGGATCGGGGATATCGAGTACATCGTTGCAGCGCGCATCATCGATGCAAGCGCCATGGCCAACATCAACGTACACACGCGCCTCGACGAGGTCAGTGGGACCGACGGGGCACTGGGTATCCGTGGGTATTACCCCACGGACATCAGCCTTGACCGACTTGCCGAGTTCACCGGCGAAGGAAACTGGTCGGACGAGCTTCGTGCCCTGCTCGACCGCCGCGGGGTGGACGAGCCGGCAGAACTCGGCCTGACAAGCATTGACCCGCCCGAGGCCAACGATGCCTCGACCCGGGCCGGCTACTGGATGCAGCGTGCTCGCATCTGGCACGATCGCGATGATGAGTGGCGCTTCGTGGATGAGGTCGCTCTCCGTCATCGCTTCGGGCTTCGTGACACCCGGCAGGTGGCATCGATCGAGGCTGCCATGCCTGGAATCCTTCGGCGCGATGCTGCAAACGAGCGGTTCTATTACCGGGCAGTGGGGGCTGACAGCCCGAGTCCGGCCGCCATGGCGGCGTATTTCCAGGGTGGCACGGGCAACATCGTGGATCGCGACTTTCCTAATATCCGACATCTGCTGACCACGCGGAGCGGTCATACGGTGATCGCCCCCAACTGGCGGGTTGGCGATGAACCGCTCTTTCCCGATGAATCGCGGCCGATGAAGTTCGACCTGCTCAACGAGCTTTCGGATGAACCACAGGAGCGCATGGAACGTCTGTATGAGTTGACCAGCCGCGTTTTCACTGGTGGCAGCAACAATTACATGGGGCTCTCGGACGGTGACGCACGCATCGCCGCGGCGGACCTCGCGGCGAACGTCCACACGTACTCGAGCAGCGATGCATCGCCACGCGGACTCGACGCCGAGGAGCAGACCGTCTACGGCCTTCAGCCTCTGCCGTTTATCCGCGAGGTGTACCTCCAGTGGATTTATGAGCATCGTCAGCCTGAGGAGGAGGTTCCCGAGGATCCCGAGGCCGAGGAGCCCGGTTATTCCGAATGGCATCGCGTCGATGAGTCCCTCGGGATCGCCATCGAGATCGGCAATCCGTTCGATGAGCCGATGCAACTTGCCGGTGGTGACCTTCCGCCCCTGCGTGTGTCGGTGACGGATGATGCCGGTGCGGTGCTTGCTTCGCAGCCGATCGGCGGCAACGTGACGCTTGATACCCGCGACAGTTCGCGTGAGCAGCGGACTGCGGTGCTGTATTCCGATCGGGCGGGAGTATCAGCCGCGATCAACGAAGATGGGCATGGTGATAATCTGTCCAACGACCTGAACCTTGGTGCTCAGACCGTCAATCTCGGGCCCGATGCCATCCAGGAACCGCTGCGCCAGATGTTGAGCAATGGCCGGTTCGATGGTCGGTTCATTGCACTTCAGGTTCAGACCGAGCAGGGCGACTGGGTCAGTTACGACCGTTTTGAGTTGCGGCGGACCACGACACAACAGCAGTTCTTCGAGACTGCCGAAGTGGTTGAGACCGAGCCGACCGAAGACCCGTATCACCGCCATATCCAGTTGGCCTACGCCCGCGATGGCCGCGAGTGGCGGTATCTGTCCAACCGCAATCGACAGCTTTCATTGGAGCGGTGGGACCATATCGAGGATGGTGCCGACCCGTCACAGGGACAATACGTCACCACCGTTCCCGGCTTCGACGATGATGAAAAGCCCAGCGAGGGAGCGGACCCGATCGAAGGTGATGAGCGGCTGGATGAGGTGCAACTTGCCATTGCCCGCCGAAATATTCTCAACATTGCCGAACTCGGCTGGGTGTTCATGGTCGGATACACGGATGACGGCGCTGAAGGGGACATCCCTACGCGCCTGAGCGGCCGCGATGGTGATGCGGGCTATCTGGAGGATCATGAAACCCGCCGCCTGACGCTGGATATCTCAAGCGATGCCATGTTGAGCGACATGCCTGGTGCGGGGAATATGCCCCACGCGGCGGTGCTGTTCGATGTGCTGACCACGCTCCATCCCGGCTACGATGGTGAGGATAATGATGGCTCGGGCACGGCGGATCAGGTCCACGATGATGGTCAGCCGTTCGAGCAGTGGATTCCCGGGACGATCAACGTCAACACCGCACCCCCCGAAGTGCTTGCGCTTGTGCTGCCGCTGGTCGAGCCCGGTGATGCCGCAGATATGGAGGAACTGGCCCGACGCATCGTGGATTACCGTG
>PUNN01000270.1 GCA_003552605.1 Phycisphaeraceae bacterium | reverse complement strand
TGGACAGGGACCGCATCGAGCGGGAGCAGCCGCCAGTTGGGTACCGAGAAGCGGTTGAACGGTGGCTGCTGCCGCATCTGCTCGAGTCTCCGCCGCACTTCGGTCCTGGTGGCACCGGCCTGGTCGGCGTGTTCGCGCGTGACATCGTCGAGCACGATGGCCACGCCGCCGACAAAATCGGAGGGGATGGGCCGGTCCACATCGGGCCGGCGGATGACATCACCGAGGTTGAGCGCCCCCTCTCCCGGCCGCCGCGCCCCATCGCGCTGGCGGATGGGGAACACGTAATGCTGGTCTTCGGGCGCGGTGCCCATCGGTGAGATGCGAACGTGGTCTTCGGGGTCTTCGCCTTCGGCGACCTGCATCCCGGCGAAGCTCAGCGTCGGCTGGCGATCGAGCACATCATCGAACGCGGAGACAACCGCATCGGTTACCTGTTGCTGGTTCTGGATGATCGTCTGGATGGAAAACTGGCTGTAGCGGCGCTGTTCGTCGCTGTCACCGATGCCGATGATGGTGGCCCGCGCCGGCGCGAGTTCCTGGTACGCGGCATCTTCCCGCATCCGCCGCTCGGCCACACGGCCGAGGCGTTCGCGTGCCTCTTCGACCGTGATGGCTTCGCCCTCGGCGAGCGCCACCGTGGCATCCGTCCCGCCGCGGAACTCGATCGAGAGGATGTCGGCGCCGCGATTCACGATCGCCACCGTCGCCCCGGTCATCAGCACCAGGCTGACGATGACGAACAGCCGCGTCTTGTTAAGCCACTGGATGTTCGGCTCGAGCAGCCGGTGAACGGCAGGGAAGATCGTCGGGACCATGTGCAGCGTGCGCGGCTTGAAGAAACGGATGTAGTACTCGATGATCACCCGGGTGGCGAACAGGGCGGTGAACATCGATGCGAGCACACCGATCATCAGTGTCAACGCAAAGCCACGCACCTCCGCCGTGGCGGTGTAGTAGAGCACGACGCACGTGATCAACGTGGTCACGTTGGCGTCCAGAATCGTCGAGAACGCCTTCTCGTATCCCTGTTTCACCGCCGTGCGCAGGTCGACCTTTCTGAACAGCTCCTCCCGGATGCGTTCAAAGATCAGCACGTTGGCGTCGACGGCAATGCCGATGGTCAGCACGATCCCGGCGATGCCCGGCAAGGTGAACGTGCCCTGGAGCGCCACCATCACCGCCAGCAGCACCGCCATGTTGAATAGCAGGGCGAAGACGGTGACAGCCCCCGCAAACAGGTAGTAGAAGGCGATGAAAGCCGAGACAAGGCACATCGCCCAGACGGCCGAGTCCAGCCCGCGCTGGAGGTTGGCTGCACCCGCCGCGGGCGCGATCGTGACCTGGCTGATCGGCTCCTCGCTCATCCGCCCGGCAAGTGAGCCGGCAGCAAGGGTGCGGATCATGAAGTTCAGCTCGCTCTCGGAATAGCCCGAGCTGCGGCTGATCATCACGTTGGCCTGAAGCGTGTCGCGGATGGTCGCCGCGCTCATCACGTTGCCATCGAGCACGATGCCCATCAGCCGGCCCTGGTTGGCACCGGTCATGCGGGCCATGTACTGGGCACCGACGGTGTTGAGCCGGAAGCTGACCGCGGGGAAGCCGGTGTTGGGGTCGGTCGTCTGCGTAGCGCTGACCACCTCCCAGCCCGGCTCGGCCGGCGTGATGCGCTCGGCCTCGCGGTTGGATACGAGCATGTAGAAGCGGTCATCGTGAACCTCGATGATGTTGCCGCGCTCCCGGAAGAACTGCTGCACCCGCTCGTGGTAATCCGACAGGGTCTCATCGCCGCGCGGCGATGCGAGTGCCTGCCGCTCTTCAGCCCTGTCGGCGAACTGCTCGAGGTCGACCACCTCGCGCCAGACGAAGTCTTCATGCGCCCCGGCGTGTGGCCCCTCCTCCTGAATCCGCTCGATATAGGGCTCGGGGTCGATTTCACCCGGCCGTGGCACGATCCGGAACTCGAGCACGCCTGAGCCGCGGAGCAGCCGTACGAGGTCGGACGGGTCATCGAGGGGGCCGCGCACGCGTTCGTAGGCGATCCATGCCTCGGCTGCCGCATCGATCCGCTCAGCACGCGTGGGGAAACGTTCCTTCAACTGCTCAAGCGCCTGTGCCCGGGGAGAAGGGGCGCGGCGATCATCGCGCGGCGGCTCACCCGACTGGGTCAGCACGCTCATCAACTCCGCTTCCGTCAGGTTGCGGCGCTCCACCGCATCACGAAGCTCGACGACCTGGCGTTGCAGTGAGCGGGCGCGGGAGGCGAGTGTTAATGCGAGGTCCTCTTCTTCATCGGCCCGCTGCTCGGCTTCTTCCCGAGCCTGCTCATCCTCCGCGCGGTCAGCAGCCGCCCGAGCTTCGTTGGCCGCGCGCTCGGCCTCACTGGCTTCCCTGTTGACCTCGCGCCACCGGTCGAAGTAGCTGCTGAGCACGAGCAGGTCAGCAAGCAGGTTGACCTGGTCGCGGTATTCACCCGGGGCGTCCTCGCGGGCAGCTTCGATCTCTGCCGTGGCCGCTTCCAGCGCCTCGCGAGCCTCCTCGAGCCGCGATTCGGCTGCCTCGACAGCCGCCTCGGCGGCTTCAAGCTCGTCCTCCGATGCATCATCGAGGTTACGGCGGGCTTCCCTCAACTCGTATTGCAGCCGCGGCAGGGCCCTTTGAACATCAATCCGCTCGACCATTGCCTCTGCCACAGCGCGAGCCGGTTCGAGCAGGGCAGCATCCGCCCCCACTTCCTCGACGAAACGGGCTTCTCGATTCGGATCGCGAAGCACCACATCGGTCAGCAGGTCGGTGTCGAGGTTGTCGGCCAGGAGTGCTTCGCGTGCATCGGTCCAGGCCTGCCGCCGGGCACGCACTTCCGGGCTTGCCAGCGGCATCTGGATTTCGATGCGATTGCCATCGAGCCGCCGCCAGATCAGGTTCATCACCCCCTGGGGGTCGACACGGTCGCGCTGCACGGCGATCACGTCCTCGATGATCCGGTCCGACCGTGCCGCCTGCTCGGGCGGGATGTCGACCTGGTAGATCAGCCGGGTGCCACCTGCGATGTCCAAGCCGCCCTGGAGACGCTCTTCGGGCGGGAAGATCAGAAGCAGCGCTCCGGCGAGTATCGCGATGATGAGAATGGGTTTCCAGATCGGAATCTTCTTCATGGTGCCTGGGCCGGGTAGTTATCTGGGGGTTGAAACGGGGTTTGTCGCCTGCGTTCAGGCCGCATCGCGCCGGGCGATGCATGGCCGCCAGGCGGCGTGCTGGCGGCCAACACGGCCGGTGCGCCAGCTCGTGGCGGTTACTTCGCCGTTGACTGCGGCGTGTTGCCCTCAAGCACGTTCTGGATGGCCTGGCGGGCGAACCGCATCCGGGTGTTGGAACTCTCGTCCACCTTCACGACCACCTCGTTGTCGCGGATTTCCACGACGGTGCCGAGAATGCCGCCGATGGTCTGGACCTTGTCGCCCTTCTGAAGCGCGGCGAGCATGGCCTGGCGTTTCTTCTTTTCCTTGCGGCCGGCGAAGATGGAAAACAGCATCATTGCGCCGAGGACCACGAGCATGATGATCAGAATCTGGCCGCCGAAGAAACCGGCATCGCCATCGCCACCCGCGGGGGCGGGTTGCTGCGGGCTGCCATCCTGGCCTTCTCCGACGGTTGCCCCCTCGCCGTTCGCGGCCTGACCGTCACCGGGTCTCTGCGGGGCGGGGGCCTGCTCAGCCGGCGTCGGCGGCGCAGCGGGATCGTCGGCGCTGGCAAGGATGAATGGGGAGAATGACGACATCACAGGGGCTCCTGTTTCGGGCATGGTGGGTGGGCAGGCGGCGGGGGATGCCGCTACCACAACATTATCCGCATCCGCCGGCCACGGCTACAGGCCAGCGGTCGCAGAGCAAAGACCAATTATTGTCCCTGATTGCGGCCCGGATGTCCAACAGGTACCTCTGAAAGTGCCGCAGATTGTGCAGGCTGACCAGCACCGGCCCGAGCACCTCGCCTGAAAGTAGCAGGTGCCGCAGGTAACTGCGGGAGAACCCCCCGCCACAGGCCGGGCAGTCGCAGGCGGGGTCGATCGGCCCCGGGTCGCGGGCGCAGGCGGCGTTTCGCACGCGGAGTTGGCCCGTTGACGTAAATGCGTTGCCATTGCGGCCGTTACGTGTCGGCAGCACGCAGTCGAACAGGTCCATCCCCGCCCGGATGGCCACCAGCAGGTCGCGCTCGTAGCCCACGCCCATAAGGTATCGCGGGCGGTTGGCCGGCAGCCGGGGGCCGCAGTGCTCGACCACCTGCTTCAACCCCTCGTGCCCCTCACCCACGGCAACGCCCCCGATGGCGTAGCCGGGCAGGTCGTACCCGCAGGTGGCCTCGAGGGACCAGTCCCGCTGCTCGAGATCCGTCCCCCCCTGCACGATCCCGAACAGGGCCTGCTCACCCGGCCGGCTGTGCGAGGCGATGCAGCGCTCGAGCCATCGTACCGACCGCTCGCAGGCCTCGCGGACCCGCTTTCGGTAGGTGGCGGGATCGAGCAGGGCCACGCCGGCGGTGCCGGTCGGCGGGTGGCCGGCATCGCGAGCAGGCCCGGCCCCCGCACCTGGCCCGATTTCCGGAGAAGTGGGGGGCTGAGGATGATCGCGCGGTCGGGCCGCGGCCTGTTGCCCCCGGGCACGCTGTTGCTGGTGCTCGCTTGGCGCCGCCGCGGGGGGGCAGTCATCGAAGGCCATGATGATGTCGGCGCCGAGTTCGTTCTGCACCTGCATGGAGCGCTGCGGCGTCAACTCGACCATCGCCCCATCAATGTGGCTGCGGAACCGCACCCCTTCTTCATTGATCCGGCTGATATCGCTCAGGGAGAACACCTGATAGCCGCCGGAATCGGTCAGCATCGGCCCGGCCCATCGCGTCCAGGTCTGAAGCCCGCCCATCGCCGCGATCAACGCCGAGCCCGGCCTGAGCATCAGGTGATAGGTGTTGGCCAGCACCATCTCCGCCCCCGTATCACGCACCTGCTGCGGGCAAAGTCCCTTCACCGCCCCGCGCGTGCCCACGGGCATGAACGCCGGCGTTTCGATCGTCCCGTGCGGCGTTTCGATCCGGCCGCACCGGGCATGGCAGTCATCCGCCCGGGCCGTGATCTCGAAGGTCAATGCATCCATGAGCATCAAGAGTGTAGCGGGCCGCTGCGGCATCGTGGCCTCGTGTGGGGCAGCGGCGCCATGATCGAGGAGGGGTCACGTTGCGAGAATCTGCTCAATCCGCTCGAGTTGCTCATCGCTGAACGGGGCGCTGTCCATGGCCCTGACGTTGTCGCGAATCTGGGCCGGACGGCTGGCGCCGATCAGTGCGCTGGTGACCTGTGGCAGTCTGAGAATCCACGCGATGGCCATCTGCGCCAGGGTCTGCCCGCGCTGCTGTGCCACTTCATTGAGCTGCTTGACGCGATCGATCATCTGCGGGGACACGGTCTCGCGTTGGAGGAAGCCTGAGGTCTGCGATGCCCGCGAGTCCGCGGGAATGCCATCGAGATAGCGGTCGGTCAGCAGCCCCTGCGCCAGCGGACAGAAGGCGATGACACCCATGCCGTGGCGGTCGGTATGCGGCAGCAGGTCGCTTTCGATCCGCCGGTTGAACATGTTGTAGCTCGGCTGGTGGATGATCGGGCGGGAAAAGCCGTATGTGTCGCAGATGCGCACGACATCCGCCGTTGCATCGCCGCGATAGCTGCTGATGCCGGTGTAGAGTGCCTTGCCGGACCTGACGGCATGGTCGAGCGCCCCGAGTGTTTCCTCGAGCGGGGTGCCATCGGCCGGATCGGGCCGGTGGGAATAGAAGATGTCGACGTAGTCGAGGTCGAGCCGCTTGAGCGACTGATCGAGGCTGGCGAGCATGTACTTCCGCGAGCCCCACTCGCCGTACGGACCCGGCCACATGCGGTAGCCGGCTTTGCTCGAGATGATCAGCTCATCGCGCGGCAGTTCTTTGAGAATGCGGCCCACACGCTGCTCGGCGGCGCCTGGCGGTGGGCCGTAGTTGTTGGCCAGGTCGAAGTGAGTGATGCCGAGATCGAATGCGGTAAAGAGCATCTGCCGGCAGTTTTCGTGCATGGCCGCTTCATCGCCGTGCTTGGCCGAGTCGGTGCCGGCTTCGCCGAAG